>JBAZPE010000210.1:0-5038 GCA_041648375.1 Burkholderiaceae bacterium
CGATGCTGGTGTAGTAATCGTCCGCGCATTTGAAGCCGACGTATTTGGCAGAGGTATCTGCGCCGACAAGCTTGAGGAAATCCGAGAAGCGCACGCCCCCCCACCTGCCGATTGCACTCCATCCCTCGACGCAGATATGGCGGGTGATCTGCTCGATCTGCGGCATCGCCACCAAATCCGGCAGACGCCACTCACGCTTGTCCATGACCAGGCCACCGACTTCGAGCCGGTAGCTGGACCCATCGATCTGCCGAATCTCGTCGCGCCCGTAGTAGGCGTTGAACGGGAAAGGGCGCGTGATCATCGAGGCGGGATAAGTCGGTGCCAGTTGCTGCGGGTCGAATATCCACCCCTGAACGGCGTCGTTGAACCTTGATATTTTTGTGAGTGCTGTCTCGACGCTGGCGTTGTCGGAAATATTGCATCCACTAAGCAACGCGACGCCCCCGAGACTGAGCGTACGCGATAGAAAAGCACGCCGGGTACCATCCTGCACGCGAGGCAACAGCACTTTCTTGGCATCGCGTACGATGTCTTCGGCGTGCGACTGCATGGGCGAGTAACGTTCGTTTTTCTTCATCGCGGCTCACCTTCCTCGAATCATTGTCAACAATGTGCGTGGCACGACAATCACCATCAGCACGTGCACCAACACGAAAACCAGTAACCCGGCCATCGAGAAGAAGTGCACCAAACGGGTGAACTCATAGCCGCCAAACAACGTGCTGAGCAGCGCAAACTGCACGGGTTTCCACAAAGCCAGGCCTGATGCGATCAATACCGCGATATCCAGAATCGCAAACAAATAGGCGACCTTCTGAATACTGTTGTAGTGGCGAGAGTCGGCGTGCGTCAGGCGCCCATGCAAAGCGGCTGACGTATCCTTGACCAGCGCTGACACCGTGATCGGAAAGAACCTGGTGCGCAGACGACCGGTCGCGACGTTGGCAACCAAATAAAAAAGACCGTTGACGAACAGCAGCCACATGCCGGCAAAATGCCATTGCAGCGCGCCACCCAACCACCCCCCCAACGTCAGCACATCGTCGAACCTGAAGTCAAAAAGGGGCGAGGCGTTATAAATACGCCAGCCACTGGTCACCATGATCAACACCGCCAGCACATTGATCCAATGCCATGCCCTGACCCAGCCGGGCTGCACCGGTCGCCTGGTTTGGCGCGATACCGGCTGACGGTGACCTGCGGAAGTGAGAGAAACCGGCATGTTCTGCTCCGGGGTGGATGACGATGGGTGCATTATTGGTCGCCGGGGATCGCCAAGTCCTCACGCAAACTTAAAATAAATGTGATATTTGCCGTCCGCGAAAAAGGCGACAATGACCGCACGCCACCCACCATAAAGAAGGTCATGGATTCGCAGAAACGCGTTCTTATCGTCGAGGACGATATGCACATTGCCGACTTGCTGCGCCTTCATTTGCGCGACGAGGGCTATGTGGTCGAACACGCCGCAGACGGCAACCTCGGCCTGCGCATGCTGCAGGAAGGCGGCTGGCACGCGCTGGTGCTTGACCTGATGCTGCCTGGCATCGACGGCCTGGAGCTGTGCCGACAAACCCGGGCGATGACGCGTTACACCCCGATCATCATCATCAGTGCCCGTGCCAGCGAGGTGCACCGCATTCTGGGACTCGAGCTGGGCGCCGATGATTATCTGGCCAAACCCTTCTCGGTGCTGGAGCTGGTGGCTCGGGTGCGTGCGCTCATCCGCCGTACCGATGCGCTGGCGCGTGACATGCAGATCGATGCGGGTCGACTGGACATGCACGGTCTGGTGATCGACCCGCTGGCCCGCGAGGCGTCGGTGGAAGGCCGCGCCATCGAACTCACGCCCCGGGAATTCGATCTGCTTATGTTTTTTGCCCGGCATCCAGGCAAAGTGTTCTCGCGCATGGAACTGCTCAATCATGTGTGGGGGTACCAGCACGACGGCTACGAACACACCGTCAACACCCACATCAATCGATTGCGCACCAAGGTGGAACGCGATCCCGCCAATCCCGTACGCATTCTCACGGTATGGGGCCGTGGTTATCGATTTGCCGCCGCACCCCTGCCAGGGGACGCTCAATCATGAAACGCCTGACGCTGAGCCAACGGCTTTCTGCCGTGTTCGCCCTTCTGCTGCTGGCGTGTTGCGGGGCGTCGATGTGGCTGCAAATGCGTGCCACCATGGAGCACGAACAGGAAACAGTGCAGCGCGTATCCGTCGGCCTGGCGGCCCACATTGCACAAAGCACCGAGCTCATGACAAGCGATGGTCTAAACCCCGTTGCATTGCGTGACCTGTTCGACAAACTGATGACCGTGAACCCCAGCGTCGAGGTCTATCTGCTGGATCGATCCGGGCGCATCGTGGGCAACGCCGCACCCGCCGGAAGCGTCAAACGCACCCAGGTTGATCTTGGTCCTATCCAGGCGCTCATTGCCGGCCAGCCCTTGCCCATCATCGGAGACGACCCGCGCAGTACCAGCGCTCGCAAGGTGTTCAGCGCGGCACCGCTGTATCGGGACGGCAAGGAAGCCGGTTATGTCTATGTGGTGCTGATGGGCGAAACACATGACATGGTCGCCTCGCGCCTGGCTACCAACACGGCCGTGCACGTGACGCTTGGTGCCATGGCCCTCATTGCGCTGCTTGGCCTGGTGGCAGGTCTCATCGCGTTTCGCCTGATCACCAAGCCGCTGCGTGGCCTGACTGAAAGCGTGCGTGCGTTCGATGCCGGGGCCACATCAGTGGCCTTACCCATGTCCACGCCCCGCCCGATTCAGTCAAACGAAGGCGATGAAATCGTCGTGCTGCGCCACACCTATGAACAGATGGCGCAGCGCATCAGCGAACAGTGGCAAGCCCTGACACAGGCTGACCAGGAACGCCGTGAAATCATCGCGAACATCTCGCACGACTTGCGCACGCCCTTGACATCTCTGCACGGATATCTGGAAACGCTGTTGCTAAAGGCCGATACCTTGAGCGAATCGGAGCGCCGTCGATATCTGGACATTGCCCTGGCGCAGAGTCGCAAGGTGGGAAAGTTGGCGCAGACGCTATTCGAACTGGCTCGCCTGGAATCAGGCCTTGTGCAGGCTGAGCGGGAGGACTTTTCTTTACCTGATCTCGTACAGGACGTGATGCAGAAGTTTGAACTCTCGGCCGAAGCACGGCGCATACGTCTGACGACCAGCATGGCGCGTGACTTGCCCATGGCGCATGCCGATCTGGGCATGATCGAGCGCGTTCTGACCAACCTGCTGGACAATGCGCTGCGCCACACGCCTGAGCAAGGCAACGTCGACATCGCGCTGGCGCGCTGCGAGCACGGCATCCGGGTCGTGGTGAGCGACACTGGCCCAGGCATCGCGCAGGCCCAGCGACAGCTTTTGTTCAAACGCCCCTCCAGCCTGGGTCCCCATGCGGGTGATCGAGGCGGTCTGGGCTTGTTGATCGTCAAACGGATGCTGCAACTGCATCACACCGATATCCGATTGCTGGACCATGAGTCGCGCGGTGCGACGTTCGAATTTGAGGTGCCCGCCGCCGTGACCTGAACAAGCCAATCCGCGAATAGCGGTTTGCGGAGATTGGCGTCCTGCCGAACACCGTCAAGCATGCGGGACACGCTCGCCCGTTGCCCGACAAGTGGGGCACTTCAAGGCAGTGGATTGCCCCCAGTCACGCCGTAAATCTCGCCGGTGATGAAACTGGACTCTTGCGAAGCCAGCAAAACGTACACCGAAGCCAGCTCGGCCGGTTGCCCCGGACGCTTCATGGGTACCCCTTCGCCGAAATGTGCCACCAGTTCCTGCGGCTGACCACCACTGGGCTGCAGCACCGTCCAGATCGGGCCCGGCGCCACGGCATTCACGCGAATACCCTTCTTGATGACCTGCTTGGCGAGCCCTTTGGTGAATGCGGTAATCGCCGCCTTGGTGCTGGCGTAATCCAGCAAGCCTTCCGAAGGCTGGTAGGACTGTATCGATGTCGTGTTCACAATCGTGGCACCCGCTGGCATCAGAGGAAGCGCCGCTTTGCAGAGCCAGAACATCGAATAGACGTTGGTTTTATATGTGGCATCGAACTGCTCGGTGGTCAGATCGGCAATATCGGGAACGTGGACCTGTTTGCCTGCAACCGGCACCAGAATATCCAGCCCACCCATTGCGGCGTGGGCCTTCTTGACCAGGTCCACACAAAACGCCTCGTCTTTCAGATCGCCCGGAAACGCATACGCTCGGCGGCCAGCGGCCTCGACGAGCTGCACGACTTCACGGGCATCGTTTTCCTCTTCGGGCAAATAATTCAGCGCGATGTCGGCGCCTTCGCGTGCGAATGCAATGGCCACCGCCCGACCAATACCAGAGTCCGCCCCGGTTATCAGCGCGCGCCGCCCTGCCAGGCGCCCGAATCCCTGATAACTGGTTTCGCCATGATCCGGCGAAGGCGACATCTTGGAATCGAGGCCAGGCGCTTTCTGTGGCTGCTCGGGAAAGGGGGGCTGGGGATACTGCGTAAGCGGATTTCGCATGCTGTACTGATCTTGGACCTTTGGCTCTTTCATCGTGACGTTCTCCATTCTGATGGCGTCACCCGCGCAAGTGGCACGCCTGGCTGACGCCTCCCCTATGAAAGGCCTATGCGGTCAGGCGCTTTCCAGCGCGGCGAGCAACGCCGAAAAGAACCAGATGAAGAAAACCAGACTCAAGACCGCAACGACCAGACTCACGCCGCGCACCCAACCGCGTGTGCGCCATGCCAGCACCAAGGCCAACACCGTAATGATAGGAATGAGCAGAAAAGTCGGCATGGCGGTTGTGTGATCAGGTCCAGCGCTTGTTGCTCGTGAAACTGATGGACAGCCATTCGTCGAGCTGCGCGAATTCGTGAACCTCAGCCGCTATTTCGGCGCGGATGGCATCAAAATCGGTCACTGTCGCAGGAAAATCTTCCCGAACCAGCACATTGATGTCGATCATGTGCATGCGTCCCTGTTTGGCTACATACATGCTGTAGTCAAGA
>JBAZPE010000211.1:0-5036 GCA_041648375.1 Burkholderiaceae bacterium
CACCCTTGGCAGTTGCGTTGGCCGAGCCGCCATCGGTGGCACCGTCGGCAGCCTGCTTTTCGGGCTCGTCGGCGGCAACATCGGTGGTCGAACCCGCTGGCGCCTGATTGCTGCCCGCCTGCTTTGCCGGGGCCTGCGCAGCCTCCGACGATTTGGCCTCGCCAGCGGCGCCTGCCGCTTCCAGAATCAGAATCACGGCGCCTTCGGACACCTTGTCGCCGATTTTCACGCTGATGGACTTCACCACGCCGCCTTCAGAGGCAGGAATCTCCATCGACGATTTGTCCGATTCCAGTGTAATCAGACTTTGTTCGGCTTCGATGGTGTCACCCACCGCCACCATCACCTCAATGACCTCGACGTCCTTGGCGTCGCCGATGTCCGGAACCTTGATCTCGATCGTATTGCTCATGGCTATCTTTTCCCTCAAGCGTGATGCGGGTTGGCTTTGTTGGGATTGATCCCGTATTTCTTGATTGCTTCAGCCACCTTGGACTGTGCAATCGTGCCCTCGTCTGCCAACGCCTTCAATGCCGACAGTACGACGAAGTGACGGTTGACTTCGAAATGCTCACGCAACTTTGCGCGGAAGTCCGAACGACCATAACCGTCAGTACCCAGGACGCGATAATCGCGGCCTGCGGGCACGAATTGGCGAATCTGGTCGGCGAACAGCTTCATGTAGTCGGTCGATGCAATGATCGGACCTTCCGTCTTGGCAAGCTGTTGTGTCACGTAGGGCACTTGCGGCTTCTTCTCGCCGGGGTTCAGCAGATTGTGACGCTCGACGTCCAGGCCGTCGCGACGCAGCAGCGTGAAGCTGGTGACGCTCCAGACATCGGATGCAATGCCCCAATCGCTTTCGAGCAGATCCTGGGCCGCCAGGACCTCGCGCAGAATCGTGCCCGAACCCATCAGCTGAACACGCTGCTTGCCCTTGCCCGCGCTCTTGAGCTTGTACATGCCCTTGAGAATGCCGTCCTCGTCGCCCTGGTTCAGGCCGGGTTGGGCGTAGTTTTCGTTCATCAGGGTCAGGTAGTAATACACATTCTCCTGGTTCTCCACCATGCGGCGCAGACCATCCTGGATGATCACAGCCACTTCGTGCGCAAACGTGGGATCGTAGGGCAGGCAATTCGGGATGGTCGAAGCCAGAATATGGCTATGACCGTCTTCGTGCTGCAGGCCTTCCCCGTTGAGCGTCGTGCGCCCTGCCGTGCCACCCAGCAGGAAGCCTCGCGCCTGCATGTCACCTGCTGCCCAGGCCAGATCGCCAATGCGCTGGAAGCCGAACATCGAGTAGTAGATGAAGAACGGGATCATGATGCGGTTGTTCGTGGAATACGACGTTGCCGCCGCAATCCAGGAGCTCATCGCGCCCGCTTCGTTAATGCCTTCCTGCAGCAGCTGACCGTCGACCGACTCCTTGTAGTACATGACCTGGTCTTTATCGACCGGTACATACTTCTGCCCTTCCGGCGCATAGATGCCGATCTGACGGAACAGCCCTTCCATGCCGAACGTGCGCGATTCATCAGCCAGAATCGGCACGACGCGCGGGCCGACCTGCTTGTCACGCAGAATGTTGTTCAGGGTGCGCACAAACGCCTGGGTCGTGGAAATTTCACGCCCCTCAGCGGTGGGCTCCAGCACGGCTTTGAAGGCCTCGAGCTTGGGTGCAACCAACTTCTCGTCGGCGCGTTCGCGGCGACGGGGCAGATAACCACCGAGTGCGGCGCGGCGCTCGTGCAAATACTTCATTTCGGCAGAGTCTTCCGACGGCTTGAAGTACGGCAGGCTTTCGAGCTGGTCATCGGGAATCGGAATGCCGAAGCGATCGCGGAATTCGCGGATGGCATCCACATCCAGCTTCTTCTGCTGGTGCGTCGGATTCTTCGCCTGGCCCACGGCACCCATGCCATAGCCCTTGATGGTCTTGGCCAGAATGACGGTGGGTTGACCCTTGGTTTCGTTGGCGGCGTTGAACGCTGCGTACACCTTGTGGGGATCATGGCCGCCACGGTTCAGACGCCAGACGTCCTCATCGCTCATACGGCTGACCATTTCAAGCAATTTCGGGTGCTTGCCGAAGAAATGCTTGCGCACGAATGCACCGTCGTTGGCTTTGTAGGCCTGATACTCGCCGTCGACGGTCTCTTCCATCACGCGGCGCAAAATACCTTCTTTGTCGTGGGCCAGCAGGGGGTCCCAATAGCCGCCCCAGATCAGCTTGATGACATTCCAGCCGCTGCCGCGGAAATCGCCTTCCAGCTCCTGGATGATCTTGCCGTTGCCGCGCACCGGGCCGTCCAGGCGCTGCAGGTTGCAGTTCACCACAAACACCAGGTTGTCCAGCTTCTCGCGTGCGGCCAGCGCAATGGCACCCAGCGACTCGGGCTCGTCCATCTCGCCATCACCGCAAAATACCCACACTTTGCGCTGCGAGGTGTCTGCCAGGCCACGCGCATGCAAATACTTCAGGAATCGCGCCTGATAGATGGCCATCAGCGGGCCCAGGCCCATAGACACCGTGGGGAATTGCCAGAAATCGGGCATCAGCTTGGGATGCGGATAGGATGACAGACCCTTGCCGTCGACTTCCTGACGGAAATTATTCAACTGGTCGTCGGTGAAGCGCCCTTCCAGATAGGCACGTGCGTACATACCCGGTGAGGTATGGCCCTGGAAGTACACCAGGTCACCGCCGTGCTTCTCGGATTCGGCATGCCAGAAATGGTTCTGCCCGCAGGCGATCATGGTTGCCAGCGAGGCAAAGGACGCAATGTGACCACCCAGGTCGCCACCGTCAGCAGGCGCATGCTTATTCGCGCGCACCACCATGGCCATGGCGTTCCAGCGCACATAGGCGCGAATGCGCGCTTCCAGCTCCAGATTTCCTGGGTGGGCGGGCTCCAGACCGGCGGGAATCGTATTCACATAGGCCGTGTGCGGCGAGAACGGAATATTCGCACCCGAGCGACGTGCCTCGTCGATCAAACGTTCGAGCAGGAAATGTGCACGCTCAGGGCCTTCACGCTCGAGCACTGCGGACAAAGCCTCCAGCCACTCCTGCGTTTCTTGCGAGTCGTCGTCCTTGGCAAGGATGGGGCTGTTCTGCGGAAGAGAGGACATTGTGTGTCTCCTGTTTGAATCTGGATGACGCCAGCGGGAATTGTGCTGACGGACATGGCACACCTTTGATTGCCTGTGACGCGCTCATGCGCACCCGGGCCGAGGCGAGTGAATCCCGGCATTCTAGGAAGAAAAAACCACCCTGGGCAAGCTAAATTTCATGTTGCGGTACGGCATTTCATAATGCGAAATAATGACTGTCGCATGAACGACGATGCATGCGTGTGTCCTAGTCCGCCCACCTCGCCTTTTCCGCAGCGTCTCAAAGGCTGTTTCAGTGGCCTTTTTGTCGGTATGCCAGGCTGCAATTCGCGCGATGGTGACGGCATTGAGGCAAACGCAGTCTAAAATGCGCCAACAAGGCAGTCACTGCCATCTGAACATCTATGGCCAGCGTACACAAATCCAGCATTCCCACCCCGTTTCACGAACACGCCCGGTCAAGACGCCGCGGCGTGTACTGGATTACGCCAGCCGTTGTTCTGGTGCTGTATCTGTGCGTGATGGGTGCGTTCTTCTGGCTGCAGCGGATTCACGACGACAGCGTCATGTTCGTGACCATCGACCAGGAGTTGCGCCAGCAACGACTGATCTGGGTGGTGCTGGCGCTGTCATGTGTGATTGTGATCAGCTTGCTGATGCTGTGGCGCTACACACGCTTTCGGTCGACGGCCGAGTCCGCGCTGATCGCCGAAACCGGATTCCGACGCGCCATGGAAAACTCCATGTCCACCGGCATGCGTGTGCTCGACATGGATGGCCGCATCTCCTATGTGAACCCCGCGTTTTGCCGGATGATCGGCTGGAACGAAGCCGATCTGATCGGGCGCAGCCCCCCCTTCCCCTATTGGGTACCCGGACGTCACGAGCAACACCAGCACACGCTGGTGACCTTGATGTCGGGCAAGACCCCCAGCAGCGGTCTCGAAGTCGAGGCCCAACGCAGGGACGGCTCGCGATTCGTGGCGCGGATGTATGTGTCGGCGTTACTCGACCCCAACGGCAACCAGATCGGCTGGATGACGTCCATGACCGACATCACCGAGCCCAAGCGCATCCGCGAAGCACTGACTGCCGCACACGAACGCTTCATGACAGTGCTTGAAGGTCTGGACGACGCCATTTCCGTGACCGCCGATACGCAGGATGGTCTGGAACTGCTGTTTGCCAACCGCACCTATCGCCGCGTGTTCGGCGCACAGACGGGTGGACATGACGAACTCCTTGCCGGACGCCGTGGTCGCTTCACCGACGAGTCCGTAGAAGTCTTTGCGCCCTCGGTTCAACGCTGGTTCGAAGTCCATCACCGCATGCTGGCCTGGACTGATGGCCGTCGGGTGCGCATGCAGGTCGCTCGCGACATTACCGAGCGCCGCACCCACGAGGAAGCATCACGGGTGCAGCAGGAAAAGATTCAACTGACCAGCCGCCTGACCACCATGGGGGAAATGGCGTCTTCGCTTGCGCACGAGCTGAACCAGCCACTCACCGCCATCGCCAACTACAGCATGGGGGCCGTGGCCTTGGTGAAGGCCGGACACACCAGCCCGACCATGTTGCTGCCCGCCCTGGAGAAGGCGGCTGCACAGGCCGAGCGGGCGGGCAAGATCATCAGTCGTATCCGTGAATTCGTGAAACGCAGCGAACCCCGTCGCCAGGTCGTTCCGATCAAGCAGATCGTGGACAACGCCATCGGTTTCGCCGAGATCGACGCGCGCAAACGGCGCATCCGCATCGAACCCTTCATCCCCTCCACCGCACCCGATGTGCTGGCCGACCCCATACTGATCGAGCAGGTTTTGCTCAATCTGTTGAAAAACGGGGTGGAATCGATGGAGAAAAGTGAATCGGATGTGCTGAAAGTCGCTATTATCCCGCACGAACAGCATATCGAGGTGGCCGTT
>JBAZPE010000212.1:0-4953 GCA_041648375.1 Burkholderiaceae bacterium
CGGTGTGTTCGACCGGTGTTGCCGGATGTCCGAAATACTCCGTGGCCAGCGCCTGTGCATCGAACTCGTCCTGGGGGGCGCATTCCCATAAAAAGGGCAAATCCAGCGTATCGGCAAGTGCCGTGGCACGCGTTATCAATTCGCCGGGTTCGGGCGCGGCAAAGGTGAACAGCGTGTTGCTGCGCTTGATCTTGCTGCGCTTTCCCGATTCCGACTCGACCTGCAGGCTGGCGTCAGTTTCCGACATGATGTTGCCTGCGCGGAAACTGCCGTCATCGTCATATAAAACATACATAGTGGTAAAGATCCATCTGTCAGGTGCAACGTCTGTGCGCGCGCCCGGGAGTCAGTGTCGTGAGACTGCGAATGAGGGTATCAGGTCGGCTGTGACAGGCCGGCAGCCTCGAGGATGAGTGGCAGCAGCGGATCGAAATCGGAAAGACCATGATCGCCACCGTCAACGATGTGTTGTCTTGCGCCGGCGTAGCGTGCGGCCATGTCACGCCAGTCCAATACCTCGTCACCGGTTGCTGCGATAAGGAAATAGCGATCCAGGCGGGTTAGGGTGGGCACCCACATTGCCTGAAGTTCCTGCACATATTCGGGCAGGAAAACGAAGGGCTGGTCGCTGTGGAACTGTTTGTGTTCGCCCACCTGCGTCGCCAGCGCCCGGGCGGCATGCACGGCCGGGTTCAGCAGGATGGCGCGGCATCCCAGTGTCTCGGCCAGCCAGGTGGCGTAATAGCCCCCCAGGGACGAGCCGATGATGGTGAGTCGGTCAGTGGTGTCCGTGGCACCTTGGCCTGCCCATGAGGCGTCGCCCGATGTATCGGTCTTCAGAATGTCGTGTGCGATCGACAATGCCAGCGCGACCGCCTCTTTCGGGCTGGCGGGCAGTTGCGGGCAGTGCCATGCATGACTCAAGCCTCGATTGGCCATCTCGCGCGCCAGCACCTGGGCCTTGAAGGAGGCGGGCGCCGATCTGAATCCATGCAGGTAGAGAATCGACCTCACGATGCCCCCGCCTGGACGGGTGCCCTGGACGCGCCAGGCGTATCCGTTGCTGCGCCCGGATGAGAGTCGCGCAGTGCCGCCACCAGCTTGTCGTGGATGCCGCCAAAGGCACCATTGCTCATGATGACAATATGGTCACCGGGCTGCGCTTCGCTGGCAATCGCCTGCGTGAGGGCGTCAATATCGCTGCTGACACTGACGCGCTCGCCCAGCGGGGCCAGCACGGCAGCAGGGGCCCAGCCCAGGGCATGCTTGCCGTCTTCGGCACCAAAGCAGAACACGCGGTCGGCCCAGGCCAGCGCGTGCGGCAGTCGGGCCGCCATGGCGCCCAACTTCATGGTGTTCGAGCGGGGTTCCAGTACGGCAATAATGCGCGCGGAGCCGACCTGGTCACGCAAGCCGGCGAGCGTGGTCTCGATGGCGGTGGGATGGTGGGCAAAATCGTCATACACCACGACGCCTTCAACGGTCGCGCGCACTTCCATGCGCCGCTTCACACCGGCAAACAGGCTCAAGGCGTCGATGGCACACGCCGCTGACACGCCCACGTGTTCGGCTGCCGCGATGGCGGCCAGGGCATTCATGCGGTTGTGTCGCCCCGTCAGCGTCCAGCGCACGGTCCCGGCTGGCGTGCCCTTGAACAGAATATCGAAATGGCCCTGGGCATCAGGCTCTCCCGCCATCCACTGTTGCGGATCGTCGGTATGCGTCACGGGCGTCCAGCAGCCTCGCTCAAGCACACGAGCCAGTGCGGCATCGTTGTTCGGGCATACGATCGAACCCGTGGCGGGAATGGTGCGCACCAAATGGTGGAATTGTGTTTCGATGGCCGCCAGATCGGGAAAAATATCGGCGTGGTCATACTCCAGGTTGTTCAAGATGGCCGTGCGGGGTCGATAGTGAACGAACTTGGAGCGTTTATCGAAAAAGGCGGTGTCGTATTCGTCGGCCTCGATCACGAAGTGCTTGACCGACGCATTCATCCTGGCCGATACGCCCAGACCGGGCGCCACGCCTCCGATCAGGAAATTCGGTGTCATGCCGGCATGTTCCAGGATCCAGGCCAGCATGGAGCTGGTGGTTGTCTTACCGTGGGTGCCGGCCACGGCCAGCACATGTTGGTCGCGCAGAACGTGATCGCCCAGCCATTGCGGGCCGGACACATAGGGCAGTCCCTGGTCCAGAATGGCCTCCATCAGCGGATTGCCGCGGCTGACCACGTTGCCGATGACGAAAAGGTCCGGCTCGAGACTGAGCTGAGCCGCGTCAAAACCTTCGATCAGGTCGATGCCCTGTTCGCTCAGTTGAGTACTCATGGGGGGGTAGACGCTGGCGTCACAGCCCGTGACACGGTGTCCGGCCGAGCGCGCGATCAGCGCCAGGCCGCCCATGAACGTGCCGCAAATCCCGACAATGTGCAGATGCATAGTTTTCTCCTGCCGACATTGTAGAGGGTCATCACATGCGGCCCGGTTATCATGCGGGAATGAAACGACGTCAATTCATTTTTGCGGGTGTGGCACTGACGGCGGTGCTTGCAGGGGGTTTCGGGGCATCCCGAACGTGGTTCGGGGCGCGGCGCGGGCAGGATGATGCAGCGGGTGTCGCGCCTGGCATCGCGGCGGCCAAGCCTGCCGATACAGGTGCCGCGGCGCTTGCGCCTGGGTCTGTGCCTGATGCGCTGTGGAATCTTGCCTTGCCCGACCTCGAGGGGGCCGAGCAGTCCATGTCGCAGTGGCGGGGCAAGCGCATGGTCGTGAACTTCTGGGCCACGTGGTGCGCGCCATGCGTGAAGGAGATGCCAGACCTTCAGGCCTTGGCCGACCAGCACCCGGATAAGCGAATTATCGGTATCGGTATTGATTCCACTGCTAATATTCGCGCTTTCCTGCAGAAAGTACCGGTCACCTATCCTTTATTGGTTGCCGAAACCGGCGGTGTGGATCTGCTGCGGCGACTGGGCAACACTCGGGGCGGGCTGCCATTTACGTTGATATTGGACGAAGATGGACGCATTGCGCATCACGTTCTGGGTCAGATCGATCCGCAGGACATCGGCAGGCGTCTGGCGGGTTAGTTTTGTCTGTTTCTCAATCGGAGAAATGGACAAATGGCGTAAATTATCGTAAAAACCTGCCTTATCGACGGACTTGCGGCAACTTGCCCTCATGGCTCAACGCATACTTATCTTGCATGGCCCGAATCTGAATCTGCTCGGCACGCGCGAACCGCATATCTATGGCGATCGCACGCTGAGCGATATTGACCAGGACCTGGTGGCGCTGGGCAATAGCCTGGGCGTGACGACAGTCACGTTTCAGAGCAACCACGAGGGTGCGCTGGTTGATCGGATCCAGCAAGCCCGGCTTGATGGAACCGACTTCATCATCATCAATGCAGCGGCCTATACACATACCAGTGTGGCCATCCGGGACGCAATCGCTGGTGTGGGGGTGCCCTGCATTGAAGTGCATCTGTCCAATGTTCACAAGCGTGAAGCGTTTCGTCATCACTCCTACCTGTCGGATATCGCCGTTGGCGTGATCTGCGGGTTGGGCGAGTCGGGCTACGACGCTGCGTTGAGGTATGCGGCTGGCCACCCCCGTTGATCGGGCCATCAAACCTTTATTAATTTCGGTATTGCGCGCGCCAGCAGGATCTCCGGCTGTTCCCCTGCGCCCCTCACTATTTCGGGAAGTACACATGGATCTCAGAAAGCTTAAAACGTTGATCGACCTGGTTGCCGAGTCCGGCATCGCCGAGCTCGAAATCACCGAAGGCGAAGGCAAAGTTCGCATCGTCAAGTTTTCGCAGGCTTTGCAGCCTGTGGCCTACCATCATCCCGAACCCGCTCAGCACGCACCTCAGGCCTCGGCCCCGGCTGCCGCGCCCGCCGAGGCGGCAGCGCCCGTGGTGTCGGGTCATGTGGTGAAGGCGCCTATGGTCGGCACGTTCTACCGCTCGCCCAATCCGGGTGCCGCGCCGTTTGTGGAAGTTGGACAGACGGTCAAGGAAGGTGATGCCTTGTGTATCATCGAAGCGATGAAGTTGCTCAACGAGATCGAAGCTGACAAGTCCGGCGTGATCAAGGAAGTCCTGGTCGAGAACGGCGAACCTGTCGAATACGGTCAACCCCTGTACGTGATCGGCTGATATGTTTGAAAAAATACTGATTGCCAATCGTGGCGAAATCGCGCTTCGGATTCAGCGCGCTTGCCGCGAGCTGGGTGTAAAGACGGTCGTCGTGCACTCCGAAGCCGATCGTGACGCCAAGTACGTCCGTCTGGCCGACGAGTCGGTATGCATCGGCCCGGCCGCCTCGCGCGATAGCTATCTCAACATGCCGGCCTTGATCTCGGCAGCCGAGGTGACCGATGCAGAAGCCATCCACCCAGGTTACGGATTTCTCTCCGAGAACGCCGATTTTGCCGAACGTGTGGAGAAAAGCGGTTTTGTGTTCATCGGCCCGCGCCCGGAAACCATCCGCCTGATGGGCGATAAGGTCAGCGCCAAGCATGCGATGATCGAAGCTGGCGTGCCGGTGGTTCCTGGTTCTGCCGGCGCCTTGCCCGACGATCCCGAAACGATTCTGCAGACTGCACGTGAGGTCGGTTATCCGGTCATCATCAAGGCGGCAGGCGGGGGCGGTGGTCGCGGCATGCGTGTGGTGCACACCGAGGCCGCACTGCTCAACGCGGTGGCCATGACCAAGGCTGAAGCGGCATCTGCATTCAACAACCCCGAGGTCTACATGGAGAAATTCCTGGAGAATCCTCGGCACATTGAAATCCAGGTGCTGGCCGATGGCGGGCGCAACGCAGTCTGGCTCGGTGAGCGCGACTGCTCGATGCAGCGTCGTCACCAGAAAGTAATCGAAGAAGCGCCCGCACCCGGTGTGGCGCGCCGATTGATCGAGCGTATTGGCGATCGTCGCGCCGA
>JBAZPE010000213.1:0-4937 GCA_041648375.1 Burkholderiaceae bacterium
GACCACCGTCTTGCCGGACAGGTCGTCGCGATGCGTTTGCAGCGCCTGCGGAAACTCGGTGAATTTCTCGATATTCCAGTCAATCGCCCCCTCGAAGGTGCCTGCATCGACCTCGAACGCGTTGCGAGTATCGAGCATGACGAGCTCGCGCCCGAGGTCGTCGTGTCCCTGATCGAGCCAGCGTGCAAGGGTTTGCGCATCCACGGCAGGTGCGCGACCGCTCGCCGGGCATATGGCGGGATGATTCATGCGGATGATTTCGCGCTTGATACGCACCCGCATCTTGCCAAACGGAATGTCATCGGAGTAGCTGTGCTTGACCTCGAGCGCACCCACGCCCGGCAGGCCCTCAATCGCCGAAAGCACCGCCTGTACATCTTCAGCGACACCGGCCAGAAACAGATTGATGCCTTCCGGCGCGAGCAGGATGGTGCCCTTCAGTGCGTGCGCCTGCGTCAGTTCAAGCAGGTGCGCCTGCAGGGCGGGCAGATCGTCCAGCGGGACGAACTTATAGGAGGCAACATTGACCACACGTGACATACGGAAACAGTAATGAAAGGGCGCGACTGAGCGGGACTGGTATGGTAACCGGTTGCGCATGTACGAGAAGCGAGGTCAGCCATATGTCACTTTGGGACAAACCATTGTTTTCGAGGTCCGTCGACTGGGAGACGTCCTGGCGCCGCGCCTTGTGGGTGATGGAAGGCACTGCCCGCAAGGCCGGGGATCAGCTGTCACGCCTGCCTTGGATTGCCGAGAGGCTGCGTTTCTATCACGCCTGGCGGGCCAATCCACAGGGCATCGGCGCCGTCGTGCCGTCCAGCGCCCGTCTGGCCCGTGCCATCACCCGCCATGTGTCGGCCGCCAACGGCCCGGTGATCGAGCTGGGCTCAGGTACCGGCGTGTTCACCCGCGCCTTGCTCGATTGCGGTGTGGACGAGCGCGATCTCGCGCTGGTTGAAATGGATGCGCACTTTGCGCAGCAACTGGCTCAGGATTTCCCGCAAGCCGAATTGCACGCCATGGACGCCAGCAAACTGGCCCGCCAAACCGTGTTCGACGGCCGGGCAGCGGGCGCGGCGATCTGCGGGCTGCCGCTACTCAATTTTCCGCTGAAAACACGCATCGGCATCTTGCGAGGCACTTTTGCGCACCTGGCTCCAGGTGGCGCTTTCTACTTCTTCACATATGGCCTGCACTGTCCCTTGCCTAGACGGGTACTGGATCACCTGGGCCTGCGCGCCCGCAAGATCGATCTGGTGCTGGTCAACGTGCCGCCCGCCCACGTGTGGCGCGTGACACGGCGCGGCGCCTGCGGACACCGCCATACAGCCTGACTGCCGGGCAAGCTTCATGCTGTAGATCACCACTGTCCTTATGCCCAAACGGCCCGGCAGCGGTGGTATTGTGACTGGCGCGCAAAATAGTCGTCGCGCACAGAAGGCCCACTGCGCTGTGCAGATCAAGGTCCTTGCCACGGAGTTTTCCATGCAGCACGTCTCGCGTTTTTCGTCTTTAGCTCACCACAGTGCCCGTCGCACGCTCGGTCTGGCGGTGGTGTCCTGCGCCGTCGCACTTGCGGGCTGTGCCACCCAGACCGGGCATGCCGATGCCCAGGGTGCCGCAGCAACCAATGCGGCCAGCACGCCCGACTCCATCGCCCAAACCAGTTGGACCCTCACGCAGTGGAACGCAGGGCAAAGCACCACGCCGCGCCACGCTGCCGTGAACTCGATGGGCAAGCCCATCAAGCTGGATTTTCTGGCGCGCGGCAAGGAGTATTTCGTCGCCGGGTTTTCGGGATGCAATTTGTTCCGTGGCGACTACGCCATGGAAAAAGGCCGCCTGGTGATCACGGCACCGGCCAGCACCCGCATGGCCTGCCCCTCGCCGGCCGATGCGGGCGTGGAACGGGATTTCCTCAAGGCGCTGGGTTCGATTTCTCAGTTCACGCTGGATAGCGCTGGCGCGCCGCGCAAGCTCACGCTCACCATCAACAGCGGCGACACGCTGGAATTCACCCGCGGTCAGGATCCCGACAAACCGACACGATGAAAACCAAGATTGCCCTGACAACGGCTGCCGCCCTGGCAGCCTTGCTGAGCGGGTGCGCCGCTCAGCCCTACAACGCGCGTGGCGCCGTGGTGCCACAGGCGATGTACCAGCCTGCCGAGGCCTCCAATCCCTACACGCAAACGGCGTGGGCTTTGCGTCAATGGTCCGACGCTCGAAGCGTGCCCAGAAAACTACCCGTCGTCAAAGGCTACTCACCCCTGATCACAATGGTGTTCAGCCAGGGCAATGGCCGGCGCCAGATCAGCGGTGTGGTGGGGTGCAATCAATACTCGGGTGATTACACCGTTGCCAATGGTGTGGTGATTCCGACCACCGACATGGCATCGACCGGTCAGGCCTGCAACACCCGCGGGCTCGCACGGGTTCAGGCCGTCAGCCTGGAGCGGCTGGAAGCCGAGTTCATTGAAAGCATGAAGCACATCGTGGACACCACGCTGGACGATTACAGCAATCCCAGGTTGATGACAATGCGGCTGGGCAATGGCGATCGCCTGGAGTTCGTGCGGCAGTCGTCAGATTACTTGCCACGTATGTAGTCGATGCGGCGACGATCACGCTTGGTCGGGCGGCCTGCCTCTATGTCCATGGCAGGCTCGGGCGAGAGCCGCTTCAATTCAGCCTGGCGCTCACGCGCGGCAATGCTTTCAGGCGTCTCTTCGTAAAGTTGCCGGGCTACAGGCGCTGGGCCGCGCATATTGCTCACGCCAAGGACATGCACATGCAGCAACGCATCCTCGCGGCGCAGGCTGATCAGATCCCCGGCACCCACTTCACGTGCGGGTTTCGCAGGCGACTGATTCACGTGCACGCGGCCTTTGCCGACTTCCTGCGCCGCCAGGCTGCGCGTCTTGTAGAAACGCGCGGCCCACAGCCATTTATCCAGTCGTACTTTTTCCATGGATTCAGTTTATCCGGGTTCATTCGTCGCTGCGCGCGCGCCGGACGACAGCCGCAAGGCCTAGGGCGTGTCGGCACGCAGAATGAACTGAGTAATCTCCGAGCGCTGACCCAGACGTATCGGAAATCCTGGCCACAGCCCCGCACCATTGCTGACATAGAGCCGCATGGCATCGACTTGATAGAGCCCTGACACAAAGCCGTCGTTCATGGCCTGCACCAGCCAGTGCATGCCCCAGGCCTGCCCGCCGTGGGTGTGCCCCGACAACTGCAGATCGGCGCCCGCGGCGGCATTCGCGTGCGCCCCCGCAGGCCGGTGGCTGAGCAGAATGGTAGGCAGGTTGGCCGGCGCATCGGCCAGCGCCTGCACAATGTCGGGCAGCGCCTCGCCATAGCGCGAGGCAACCATATCAGTCACCCCCGCCACGACGAAGCTGCCGCCATCGCGGCCCACGACCACATGCTCATTGACCAACAGCCGCATACCCAACTGCTGCAACGCAGTCATCCACGCGCTGTACTGGGCGTAGTACTCATGGTTGCCCGCCACGGCGATCACACCTTCGCTGGCCCGCAGGCGCCTCAAGGGCTCGACATCATTGGCTCGCGCCTGCGGCGTCCCATCGACGAGATCGCCGGTGATCACAATCAGATCGGGATTGAGCGCATTAGTCCGATTCACCACGCTGTCTATCCAGGGCGCCTGCAACAGACGGCTGGCATGCAGATCGGTCAATTGCACCAGGCGGTAGCCATCTAGCGACTGCGGCCAGCCCGCAAGCGTGATCTCGACCGTCTTCACATCGGGCACCCGCACGGATTCACGCACGCCCACGCCAGCCAGAACGAAGGCGAGCGCAGCGATACCGATGCGCGCGCCATTGCCGGTAAACCATGCGCGCCCTCGCTCGCGCGAGAACGCATACAGTGCAACGCCGATCGCATCGCGAACCAGCATCATCAACGCCAACAGGATCAACGCGCCGAAGCCCCAGCCGGCTGCCACTAATACGGCAAACGGCACCTCGGGCGACGCCATGGTGCCGAAGAAGGTGCGCGTGATGAGATGATGCTCTGCTGCGAGCATCACCACCAGTGCAAGAGACAGCTTGATCGCCCTACCGCAGGGCAGCGGATAAACGAAACGCCAAATGACATAGACAGCCAACAGCCCTGCGACAACATGAAACACGTGTATTGATCCCGATAGGTGTGTGAAGAGTTGGTGCGTCAATCACGACATTGGTTCACAAAAATAAGGTCCCCGGTACGGGTTTTCGCCAATACAGCTTCTTCTGCGCACCGCTATACTTTCCGCGACAGTCATACGACAACATACAACAGGTGGAGACATCATGACATTTGATCGCCGGCAATTTCTGGCCACAGCGGCTGCGTTGCCCCTGGCAGGCCTTTCCATCCCTGCATGGGCACAACAAAGCTGGCCGTCGCGTCCGGTGCGCATCGTCGTGCCCTACCCACCCGGGGGCTCATCGGACATCATCGGGCGCATCATCAGCCAGCCCCTGTCCGAAGCCCTGAAGCAAACCGTGGTTGTGGAAAACAAACCGGGCGCCAATGGCAACCTGGGCGCGGCGTTCGTCGTCCAGGCCGCCGGGGAAGGCCACTCGCTGCTGCTGTGCGATGTGGGTGCGCTGGCCATCAGTCCATCGGTCTACACCAAGCTCACCTTCGATCCCTCCAAGGATCTGAAAGGCGTGAGCATGCTGGCGTACTCACCGCATGTGCTGGCGGTGCATCCCGATGTTCCTGCCAAAACGCTGCAGGAACTGGTTGCGCTGTCCCAGAAGGAGCGCGTCAACTTCGCCGTGACCGCCATCGGCAGCGCACCGCATCTTGCCGCAGTGGCTGTGGAGCAGGCCACCGGCGCCAAATGGGAATATGTGCCCTACAAGGGAGGCTCTCAGGCGGTAACCGACACCATTGGCGGGCAGACGCAGGTG
>JBAZPE010000214.1:0-4931 GCA_041648375.1 Burkholderiaceae bacterium
CACCGCACCGTTCGGTACGGTCAGCGTCTCGCCTGCCCTGCCCAACATGCCTGCCGACAGCGTCGCGACCACGCCCGCACGCAGCAACAGTTCGTCGCGCCCGGTTGGCGGAATTTCAGCTGTAGGTCCGGGCGACACGCTTCAGGTCACGGTATTCGGGCAGCCCGAGCTGTCGGCCACGATCACGGTCAGTGTCGCAGGCAATATCGTGGTGCCGGTGGTGGGTTCGATTGCCGTGAACGGCATGTCGCCCTCAACCGTTGCCGGCAAGGTTGCCGCCGGCCTGCGCAGCAAGAATTATCTGCAGGATCCCCAGGTATCGGTCGAAGTGCTGCAGGTGCGCAGCCAGATGACGTCGATCCTGGGCGAAGTAATGCGCCCCGGACGCTACCCGCTGGAAGGCGAACTCAGCCTGCTTGAGCTGCTGGCGATGGCTGGTGGCCTGAAAGAAACCGCTGACGACACCGCCGTGCTGTTGCGTAAATCAACCTCTCCCAATGCGGTGGAACCGGGTGCCTCGCAGTCGCGTCTGGAGCTTTATGTCGGCGGTCGCCAGGCGCTGTCACGCGCCGTGCAGGATGTGCCGCTGGTGGCAGGCGACGTGGTGTATATCGGCCCTGCCAAGCGGTTTTTCATTTACGGCGAAGTGGCGCGTGCGGGGGCTTATCCCATGGAGGATGGTCTGACCGTGATGCGTGCGGTGTCACTCGGTGGCGGTCTGTCGCAACGGGCGTCGGAGCGACGCATCACGATTAATCGCAAGGTGCCCGGCACCGAGCGCGAAGAGACGCTGAAGGCGACATTGACCGACCCGGTGCTGCCGGGAGACGTGATCCACGTGGACGAGCGGTTCTTCTGATGTCCGGATATTTGGGCGCTGCCCGCCCACGCAAGGAATGCGCGTGAATCAATCTACTTCTGAAACAAGCCTGTCGGCCGGCCAACTGGCGGCGATGATCTGGTCGCGCCGATGGATGATCGTGCTGTGCGGCCTGACGCTGATGCTGCTGTCGCTGGCCGCCACCCTGGTGCTGCCCAAGACCTATCGGGCGTCGTCCGACGTGTATGTGGACTATCAGAGCAATGACCCCATCAGCACGCGGCAGTTCTCGCCCATGCTGGACACCAGCTATATGGAAGACCAGATCGCGCTGATCGAGAGCTACGAGGTGTCCAACCGCGTGGTGGATGCGCTGGGCATGAGCCAGACGCCAGAGTTTCGCAAGCAGACGGCCGATATGAACGAGGCGCAGCGCCTGCGTGCCTACCGCGAGCTGATCAACGGTGTGAATCGCCGCGTGGAAGTGGTGAACCAGGGCAGCAGCCGCGTGTTGCAGGTTCGCTATAACGGTGGCTCGCCTGAAGGCGCGCGTGATGCGGCCAACGCCGTGGTGCAAGCCTACTTCAGCCTGACGGCAGAGCTGGGGCAACGCGCGGGGCGTGAACGGGTATCGCTTTACGATGGCCAATTGGCCAAGATGCGTCAGCAAGCCGATGAAGCCCAACGCAAGTTGAATGACTTCGAACGTGAACAAGGTCTGATTACCACCAGCAGTGGCGAGAATGTGTCGGTGGGCGACCTGTCCAACACCTTGTCCAAGCTGGTGAGTGTGCAGGTAGACCGACAACGTGCGCAGGCGCGGTGGGACAGCATTTCGGCTCAGATCAAGGCCGGGATGGCGCCTGCCGATATTGCCGAGATCGCCACACGCGGTGACATTGCCAACATCAAGGGCAAGCTGACCGATGTGGAACGCCAGTTGGCAGCGGCCCGTGGCCCGGGCGTGCTGGGCAGCGGCAACCCCCAGTTGCGCGCACTGGAAAGCGAACGGGCCAGCCTGCGCCGTGATCTGGATCGCGAATCGACACGTGCACTGGATGCCATGCGTCAATTGCCGCTGGAGCTGGTCGAACAGGAACGACTGGTGCAAAAGGAAGTGGACGCCCGTCGCGGCGGCATTCTGAAAACGCAGGAATACAGTGCCACGCGCGCATCGTTGATGCGCCAGCTGGAGAACGCGCAGCGTAGTTTCGAATCGGCATCGCAACGTTACGGCGACCTGCTGATCTCCACCAATGTAGCCCCCAGCAACCTGATGGTGCTGCGCGCTGCGCAAACACCTGAAACTTATTCGAAGCCCAGCCGTCGCATCAACACGATTGCCGGGCTGATGGCCGGTCTGTTTGCAGGGTTCGGCCTGGCGCTGTTCCTGGAGTTGAGCAACCGTCGCCTGCGCAGTCGTGACGATATCGAACGCAGCCTGGGCCTGACCGCACTGGGCCCGGTTCGTCGCACCCCAAAGCTGGAGCGCCTGGCATGAGCAACATCCTTTCTAAGGCCTTCGGCGTGTGCTCGGGCAAGGCTGACGCCTCGGATCTGACCGATTTGCAGCGCACGGCGCTGGGTCTGGAAGCACGCATGCCGGCAGGCAAACCATTTTCCCTTTCGATCGTGAGCCCGCGCAACGGTGAGGGCCGCAGCCATATGGCAGCGTGGCTGGCCATTGCCTTTGCCAGGATGGGACGCAGCTGCATTCTGGTCGATGGCGACCTGCGCCACCCTCGTCTGCACGAGTGGTTCGGCGTGTCCAACGAGCATGGCGTGGCCGCCATGCTGGATGGTCGCGCAGAAATAGACTGCGGGACGACCTGGAACGCGGGCACTGATCTGCGGGTGGTGGCCGCAGGCGCCTTGCCTGAGATGCACAAGGACCCCTTGGCGCTGTGGCATGCGCCGGTTTCCGCGCCGCTGTTCACGCGCTGGCTGTCCGAAGCAGATGTGGTGATCGTGGACACACCCCGTGCGCTGACCTATCCCGATGCGCAGGTGATTGCCCCGCAAACGGATGCGTGCGTGCTGGTGGCACGCCAGGATGTGTCGTACTTGGCAGAGCTCTCGCAAACGCGTGACCTGATGCGTGAGGCCCACGCCAATGTGCTGGGCTGCCTGCACAATATGCACCCGCACCCGATGTCACTGCGTCAGTCACTGGCGCTTCGCCCGCCGCGCCTGAGCTAGGACGCGGCCGATGCCCACCGAGCAGAAACCGCGTCGCTTGCTGCACCAGTCGGTGCTGTCATTGCTGGACCAAAGCCTGTTGAGTGCCCTGAATTTTGCGCTCGGCATTCTGTTGATCCGCCTGGCCACCAAAGAGACCTATGGTCTGTATGCACAGCTCTATACGGTGGGCCTGTTCTTCGTGAGCGTGCTGGAATCGGTGGTGAGCAACCCAATGACCACGCTGGCGCCCTCGCTCGACGGGCCGGCCCGCACCCGCCTGATTGCGCACCTGCATCGGTTCCAGCGCCGCTGCGCGCTGGTGCTGGCGGTGGTGTTTGGCGTGGGATCGGCCGTGATCATCGGCCTGTCATTGCCGCACGCATCGCCGGTGCTGGCAGGGCTGGCCTTCGCGTTCTATCTGTACAGCACGTCGTGGCGCGAGTACCGCCGAACGGTGCGTTTCATTGAAGGCACGCCCGCGCGCGTGGTGCGCCTGGACGGGTTCTATTGTGTGGCGATGGCGCTGGCCGTGGGCGCGCTGGTGCCCTTTGACGGGCTGACCGTGCCTGCTGTGCTGACGGCGCTGGCCCTGGCCAATCTGGTGGGCGTGTTTGCCGACGGCCCGCTGTCTTCCGAGAAGGTGGCGCATGACCGCAACGCCTATCGCCAGGCGGTGGCAGCCATCTGGTCGGCCGGCAGGTGGGCCTTGCCCGGCGGCATCGTGGCCTGGGTGGCAAGCTACAGCTACCTGTATCTGGCCGCCGCGTTTCTGGGGGTGACGGCGGCGGCGGACCTGAACGCGGCGCGGTTGCTGCTGATGCCGGTCGCACTGCTGACCGTGGCCTGGGGCCGGGTGGCGCGCCCGGTCATCACACGCTGGCAAGCCGAGGGGCGCGAACGTGATCTGACCCGCATGGCGGTCGGCTCATCGTTGGGATTGGAAGTGCTGACCCTGGGTTATGTCGGTGTGTTGCTGGTGGCGTTCCCTCTGCTGCAAAAGTATGTGCTGGGACCGCAATACCATGATGTAGGCCCACTGCTGAGCCTGTGGGGTCTGTACTTCGCGTTCAATGTGGTGCGTTGGGTCAGCACGACCTGGCTCTCCAGCCTGGGGGAATACCGCTTTCTTTTCGGGCAGAGCCTGGTGGCGCTTTTTCTGATGATGGCGGGGGCGGCGATTCTGATTCCGATGCTGGGTGCGGCCGGTGCCGTGTGGGCATTGATCATCGTCGAGGGCACCAATATGGTGATCGGCTGGTGGCGCGTGCAGCAGTTGCGTCGCGCAAAGGCTTCTGACGCCGGCGCCACGCGCTCGCCTTCCTCGGACGCTTCGCCAGCCTCGAATTCCCCAGGAGCATGACGGATATGGACATCAGCATTTGCATCTGCACGTTTCGACGACCTGCGCTGCTGGACCGATTACTGCCACTTCTGGCTGCGCAGGCGCAGGGCCGCAGATGCGAGATTCTGGTGGCTGACAACGATCCCGCCCACAGCGCTGCGCCCGTGCTGTACAAGCACGAGCACACGCTGGGTGTGCCGCTGCGCTGGGCGCATGTGCCGCAGCCCAATATCGCCATGGCACGCAATGCCGTGGTGGGCCTGGCCTCGGGCACCCTGTTCGCCTTTATCGATGACGATGAAATCCCCTCGCCACAATGGTTGCAGGCGCTGATTGATACCAAGGCATCGACGCAGGCCGATGTGGTGTTCGCACCGGTGGTGGCGACCTATCGCCCTGATACCCCCGCATGGATGATTGCAGGCAAGTATTTCGAGCGCCAACGCTTTGCGACGGGCGCCACTGTTCCTGTGAACGAAGCGCGCACGGGCAACGTGTTGCTTGCGCGCAGTTTGCTGGCACCCCTGCCCGGGCCTTTCGATCTGTCGTTCGGCAACACCGGCGGGGAAGACACGCGCCTGTTCAGAA
>JBAZPE010000215.1:0-4927 GCA_041648375.1 Burkholderiaceae bacterium
GCGTAACGTGGTGCACCATCGATCACGAAACGCCTCGCGGGTGTACGTCGAATAACGTATGTGCACACCCCTCATTTTTTCTTGCGCCTCTGTCAGCCCCTGTTCATGCGGGTTTTCAGACCACCCGTAAAAAATTGGCATACGTATTGCTTTAGATCCTCACATGTATACAAGCGAGGATGCCGGCATGAGTGCCACACACACCCCACAGGCCACGACAGGCTGGACGTTGACGCAATGGCAGCGCGCCTATCGCGATGAAGGGCATACACCCGAGGCACTGCTCGCACATTTTTCGGGGCCGCACGACACGACAGATCCCGCCTGGATCTGTCGGGCAGACACCGCGTTGATGACAACGCAACTCGAGGCGCTGGCACGCAGACTGGTTGGAGTCGGCGGCGACCTGAAAGCGCTGCCACTGTATGGCGTGCCGTTCGCCGTCAAGGACAACATCGACGCCCGGGGTTGGCCCACCACGGCCGCATGTCCGGCCTTCAGCTATCTGCCGCAGGACGATGCAACGGTCGTTGCGCGCCTGCGGGCAGCCGGTGCCATTCTGGTCGGCAAGACCAATCTTGATCAATTTGCGACCGGTCTGGTGGGCACGCGCTCGCCCTATGGCGAAGTCACCAATACGTTCGATGCGCGCTATGTCAGCGGCGGTTCGAGCAGTGGCTCGGCCTCGACACTGGCGCGGGGCCTGGTGGCATTCTCACTGGGCACCGATACGGCGGGGTCGGGACGCGTCCCGGCGGGCTTCAACAATATCGTCGGACTCAAGCCGACCAAAGGCTGGTTGAGCACCACCGGTGTGGTGCCCGCCTGCCGCACGCAGGATTGCGTGTCGATATTCGCGTTGACCGTGGACGATGCGCGCCTTGTCGCAGACATTGCAGGTGGACCGGACACCACCGACCCGTACTCGCGCGCGCCCGCCCTGCACAGCGCACCGGTGAGCCCCGCAGCACTTCGACTCGCCGTTCCCGACACGCTCACATTTTTCGGGGACGAGCAGGCCGAACAGGCGTTCGCGCAGGCACTGGAAGGATTCAGGAATCTGGGTGCCGAGATCGTCAGCATCGATTTCACGCCGTTCTCGGAGCTCGCCGCCTTGCTGTATGCCGGACCGTGGGTAGCCGAACGTTTCGTGGCGGTCGAGCGCTTGTGGCGCGAGAATCCGGACGCCATCAATCCCGTGGTGCGCAGCATCGTGGAACAAGGCGCCCAGTACGACGCCAGCGCTACCTTCAAAGCCGAGTATCGACGCGCTGCGCTGGCCCGGGTCATCAACGACAGTCTGGCCGGGTTCGACGCACTGCTGGTGCCTACCTCGCCCAGCATCTATACCCTGGAGCAGATGCGTGCCGATCCCATCGGTCTGAACTCACGTTTCGGCACCTATACGAACTTCACCAATCTGGCCGACCTGTGCGCGCTGGCCGTGCCCTCGAGCATGCGTGCCGACGGGCTTCCTGCCGGCATCACCTTGATTGCGCCCGCGTGGCATGACCACACCATCGCGGCCATCGGCGCGCTGTGGCAACGTGCACGTGCGCTGCCCATGGGCGCCACGGGCAAGCCGATTCCTGCCCCTGCGCGCGAAGCCACGCCCGACGTCGCACCCGCGCCCCCGGTCGCGCCCGACCACATTCGTGTGGCGGTGGTGGGTGCACATCTGACCGGCATGCCCTTGAACCATCAATTGACCAGCCGCGATGCCGTGCGTGTACAGGCCACGGAAACGGCCGACGACTATCGGCTTTATGCCCTGGCCAACACCACGCCACCCAAGCCGGGACTGGTGCGCGCAGACAGTGGGCGACCCATCGCCGTGGAGCTCTGGGACATGCCCAGCGCTGCGTTCGGCAGTTTTGTCGCGGAGATTCCCGCGCCATTGGGCATCGGCACACTCACCCTGCGCGATGGACGCGAAGTGAAAGGCTTCATCTGTGAACCTCGCGGCCTGACCGGGGCGCGCGATATCACTGTGTTCGGCGGTTGGCGTGCCTATCTGAGCAGCCTCTCTTCCTCCCCTGCGCATTAAGGAATTTCGTCATGTTCGATACCGTTCTGATCGCCAACCGCGGCGAAATCGCCGTGCGCACCCTGCGCACCCTCAAGCGCATGGGCATCCGCGGGGTGGCCGTCTATTCCAATGCCGACCGCCATGCCCCGCATGTGCGTGAAGCCGATGTGGCCGTCGCACTGGGAGGCGACAAACCTGCCGACAGCTATCTGCGCATCGATCTGATTCTGCAGGCCGCGCGCGACACGGGCGCACAGGCAATCTACCCCGGCTATGGTTTCCTGTCCGAAAGCGCAGCCTTTGCCGAAGCATGCGAAGCGGCGGGCATTGCCTTCATCGGCCCCACTGCGCAGCAGATTCGGGAATTCGGCCTGAAGCACCGCGCGCGTGAGCTGGCCGGTGCCGCACAGGTGCCGATGACACCCGGCACGGGCCTGCTGGGCACCCTTCAGGAGGCGCTTGACCAGGCTGAGACGATCGGCTATCCCGTCATGCTCAAAAGCACGGCGGGCGGCGGAGGCATCGGGCTCACCCGGTGCCAGAATGCCCACGAACTGACGCAGGCTTTCGAAAGCGTGCAGCGCATGGGTACGACTTTTTTCAGCGACGCCGGTGTGTTCCTCGAGCGCTATGTGGATGACGCCCGTCACGTGGAAGTCCAGATCTTCGGTGACGGCCACGGTCGTGTGGTGGCGCTGGGTGAGCGAGACTGCTCGGTACAGCGACGCAATCAGAAAGTGATCGAAGAAACGCCTGCGCCCGCACTGCCCGAGGCCACCCGCCTCGCGCTGCATCAGGCGGCGATCAGTCTGGGTGAGTCAGTGAACTACCGCTCTGCGGGCACGGTCGAATTCATCTTCGACGCGCGCCGCAACGCGTTCTATTTTCTGGAGGTCAACACCCGCCTTCAGGTCGAACATCCGGTCACCGAAGCCGTGACGGGTCTGGACCTGATCGAATGCATGCTGCGCGTGGCCGCCGACGAGCCACTGGATTGGGACGCGCTGACCCGCGCACCCCGCGGCGCTTCCATCGAAGTCCGGCTTTATGCCGAAGACCCGCTGAAGCAGTTCCAGCCCTCACCGGGTCTGCTGACCGATGTCTATTTCCCACCCGATGTACGTGTGGACGGCTGGATCGCCACTGGCACCGAGGTGCCGGCGTTTTACGACCCCATGTTGGCCAAACTGATCGTGCACGCCGAGACGCGGGCGCAAGCCCTGGACGCGCTGCAGGAGGCACTTGCGCACACGCGTCTGAGCGGCATTGCCACCAACCTGGACTATCTGCGCCAGGTGATCCGCACGGAACGCTTTCGCAGCGGTGACGTCTCCACCCGATTGCTTGACGGCTTCGTCTACCGGCCCCACGCCATCGAAGTGGTACAGCCAGGCACCTACACAAGCATTCAGGACTATCCCGGCCGCGTGGGCTACTGGAACATCGGTGTGCCGCCGTCGGGCCCGATGGACGACTATGCGTTCCGACTGGGCAATCGCATCGTTGGCAACGCACCGCAGTCCGCAGGCATCGAATCCACGCTGATCGGCCCCACGCTGCGCTTTCACAGTGACACCGTGATTGCACTGACTGGCGCCAACTGCGATGCGAGGCTGGACGACGCGCCGGTGGCCATGTGGGCGCCTGTCCACGTTCGCGCAGGTCAGGTGCTGGCCGTCGGCCGGGCACTGTCGGGATGTCGTACCTACATCGCAGTTCAGCATGGTATTGATGTGCCGATCTATCTGGGCAGCCGGTCGACTTTCGCCCTGGGCAAGTTCGGCGGTCATGCCGGGCGCTGCCTGCGCACAGGCGATGTGCTCGCGCTGATGGCCCCCCCCGCCAATCTGCCTGTGCCTCAGGCGGGGCCGGCAGTTGGAGAGGCGCCGCAGGCCCTGATTCCCGTATACGGGAACACGTGGGAGATCGGCGTGCTGTACGGGCCCCACGGGGCACCAGACTTTTTCACCGAAGCGGCCATCGACATGCTGTTCGCCTCGGACTGGGAAGTGCATTACAACTCCAACCGCCTGGGTGTGCGCCTGATCGGACCCAAACCGACCTGGGCGCGCGAGGATGGCGGCGAGGCAGGTCTGCACCCGTCGAACATTCACGATTGCGAGTACGCGATCGGCAGTATCAACTTCACCGGCGACAGCCCGGTCATTCTGACGCGCGATGGCCCCAGCCTGGGTGGCTTCGTCTGCCCGGCCACCATCGTGCGAGCCGAACTCTGGAAAGTGGGTCAGGTCAAACCCGGCGACAAGATCCGATTCAAGCGTTTGAGCTATGACGCGGCCGTGGCACTGGAGAGCCGGATCGACCACGCCATTCACACGCTATCGGCTGCGCCGGCGCTGATTGAACAGGGTGCCGCAGCCGCGGCGCTCGCGCCTGAGCCCGCTGCAGATGCTGCGGCTACTGCAGGTGCCGCGCCGGCTTCAGCTGCCGCGAGTGCCGCAACGGCCGCAAGTGCCACCATCCTCGCCCAGACCACGGCGCGCCAGGACTATCCGGGATTGACCTGCCGCCAGGCGGGCGACGGATACCTGATGCTGGAGTACGGCGAGAACATTCTGGATCTGGCGCTGCGACTGCGCATCCATGTGCTGATGCAAGCGATCAACGACGCGGCGATTGCCGGCGTACTGGAGCTTTCGCCGGGCGTGCGGTCGCTGCAGATTCGCTACGACAGTCAGGTGATCCGTCAGGGGTTGCTGGTCGAACGGCTGCTCGAGCTCGATGCCACCCTGCCGGATGTGTCCACCCTGAAAATCCCCACCCGTGTCGTGCACCTGCCCATGGCCTTTGAAGACAGCGCCACGTTGGCCGCCGTCGATCGCTATCGGGAAACCGTCAGGGCACAAGCGCCGTGGCTACCCAACAACGTGGACTTCA
>JBAZPE010000216.1:0-4904 GCA_041648375.1 Burkholderiaceae bacterium
AAGCGCGACATAACGCTGGCGATGGATGGCGAAATCGACATCAAGCGTCCGGGGCCGCGGCGCAAGATCCGCGCGAGACACACGACGCGCATTCGCGATCGGCGCGCCCTGCCCCTTGATTCCCGTCACCAAGGACGCGCGTACGCGGTCGAATTCGCGCTGTTCACGGTCCAGCAAGGTGCTTTGATCGGCATCGGACCGCAAGGGTTCGGGGGGCGTTGCACCCAGGCTGCTTTTCAGCGCACCGGACAACGCAATGGCATCAGTCCACCCCAGCCATTGGCTCAGGCTGTCGGAAAGCGATCGTGCAGGCGCGCTCGCCTCCGCGTCCGTGACGCGCGTCAACAGGCGGATAAGGGTCGGGGCACTGAAACTCATGCGGCCGGGCTGCTCTTGCACCGTTCTACCAAGCTTAAAAGCGGTGAAGTTTACACTTTGACGTCAGTACGAAGGATTGCGCGACAGCGAACCGTGTCACGATGGCCGTGTGCCACTCGCATACTCGTCACTGGGCGCAAATGAGATATTGATCTCCAACACCTGGATGACATAGATGGCGAGTGCACCCACCAGCACCAGCCGAACCCACCAGGGAACGAGTGTCATCTTCTGACGATGACGCCGTTGCAGAATGCGAACCACGATATATGCCAGCGCGCCTGCAGCCATCACGCCCATGAGGAAGTAGTGGCGATTACCCCTGTCCAGAGGAAAAAAAATGGCTGAATGCACGGCATAGGAATAGCCCAGACGCGCATTGAAGACAAAGATCGCGATCGAAGTCGCGATGATGAGTGCGACCATGAACAGCCCGAACACGAACACATATCCTCTGGCCGGCAATCCAGCGCGGGAGCCGGTGTCGTGACGACGCGCCATCACCCGGAAAACCCACCGGCGTTCAGGAACTGGATTTCTTCCGCTGTGCTCACGCGACCCAGCACGTCATTGCGATGCGGAAAGCGCCCGAAGCGCGTGATGATATCGGCGTGCAGCTTCGCCCATTTGTAGCCGTCCCCTCCCAGCTCGGCGTACAACGCAAGCGACCGCTCCTGATCCTGCAGGTTTTCCGAATGCTCGAATGGCAGATAGCAGAACGAGCGCAGCGCGACGTCGACCTCCTTGTCCAGCCCCACCTTCACGATCCGGTCGGCAAAAAAACGCGCAAGCGGATCGGTGGCGAACATATGCGCCGTACCCCGAAACGCGTTGCGGGGATATTGATCCAGCAGCACCATCAGCGCCAGCGCACCTTCCGCATGTTCCACCCAGGCGTCGAGTTCTCGGGCGGCCGCCTGCTTATGCGCCACATGGAAGGTGTCGCGAAACCGGGCGTCGAAGGCATCGTCTTTCGCAAACCAGCGTGCCGGCCCCGCCTCTTTCCAGAACGCAACGACGGCGCTCGCGTCGGGGGCAACGGCAGAGTTGTCTGAAATAGGTGGTGGGGAGCTTGCCGACATGAATGCACTCGAGGATGGGTAGATCGAAGTCTGGATATTAGCGTGCCAGCACACACCAGAGGCCTTGCCATTGGCAGGGTTGTTCGGCCCGAATAGCCGCTTGTTGTTACACTGCTGCAGCGCAACAGATCTAGCGTATCTCTTTCGAACAAGTTCAGAATGTCATGAAAAAATTTCTCAAAAGCCTTTTTGCCATCTTTGTGCTGCTGGCACTGGTTGCCGCAATCTTCCTCAATTGGCCGCTCTACAAAGGCACCCCACCGAAAGCCGACAACGAACAACCCGTTGACGTCGTGCTGATCGGCGGCGGCATCATGAGCGTGACGCTGGCGACCTATCTTCAGGAACTCGAGCCGGGCTGGAAGATGAAGCTGCTCGAACGCATGGATGGCGTGGCGCTGGAAAGCTCAGACGGTTGGAACAATGCCGGCACCGGCCATTCCGGCTTTGCCGAACTGAATTACACGCCGGAACTCGACGACGGATCGATCGAGACCAAGCGTGCTGTCGGCATTGCCGAACAGTTCGAGATTTCGCGTCAGTTCTGGGCACATCAGGTCAAACAAAAGCACCTGCAAACGCCGTCGGACTTCATCAATCCCACCCCGCACATGAGCTTCGTATGGGGCGACGACAATATCGAGTATCTGCGCAAGCGGCACGAAGCGCTGGTGAAGAACCCGCTGTTCTACGGTATGCAATACACCGAAGATCAGGAACAGATCCGCAAGTGGGCACCGCTGATGATGGAAGGCCGCGACCCGAAGCAAAAAATTGCAGCCACCTACATGCCTCTGGGTACGGACGTGAACTTCGGCGTGATTACGCGTCAGCTCACGCAATCCCTGCAAGCCAACAAGAACTTCGAGTTGCAGCTGGAACATGAAGTGCGCGGGCTGCACCAGAATGATGACAAGACCTGGAATGTCACCGTGCACGACCTGAAAACGGGCAAGGATACGACCATCAAGTCGAAATTCGTGTTCATCGGTGCCGGCGGCGCATCGCTGAAGTTGCTGCAACTTTCGGGCATCCCTGAATCGAAAGACTATGCAGGCTTCCCGGTGGGCGGCCAGTTCCTGGCATTCGAAGCGCCGACTATTGCCGATCGCCATGATGTCAAAGCCTACGGCAAGGCTGAAGCGGGTTCGCCCCCGATGTCGGTTCCCCATCTGGATGCGCGCAAACTGGATGGCAAGCCTGTCGTGCTGTTCGGACCGTTTGCACTGTTCAGCACCAAATTCCTGAAAGACGGCTCGTGGTTCGATCTGTTCTCCTCAGTGAATAACGACAACGTTGGCGGCATGATGCGTGTCGGCTCGGAAAACCTGGACCTGGTGCGTTATCTGGCGCAGCAGGCGGCACTGAGCGATGCGGATCGCCATGCCGAACTGGTGAAGTATTTCCCGCAGGCCAAACCCAGCGACTGGAAGCTCGTGACGGCGGGGCAGCGTGTGCAGGTCATCAAGCGCGATCCGCAAAAGGGCGCCGTGCTGCAGTTCGGCACCGAAATCGTTACCGACAAGGAAGGCACGATCGCCGCCTTGCTTGGCGCGTCACCCGGTGCGTCGACCTCGCCCCCGATCATGCTCAGCGTGCTGGCCAAGGCTTTCCCCAAGGAAATGGCTGCTGGCTGGGAAACCCGTCTGAAGGAAATCGTGCCCTCGTACGGCAAGAAACTCAACGAAAGCCCTGCACTGACCAACGAGATTCGCCGCATGACCAGCGAAGCACTGAATCTGCCCTTTCTGACGGTGCCTGATGCCTCCACGGCAGGCTTCCAGCCCGAACCGGCCGCATCGCCCAACATCCAGCCCAAGCCGGCTGACCAGCGCGATCGCACCGACGTCGAACTGCAGGCGCTCTAAGCAGTCCTGGCGCGTGGGTCAAGCGTGGCAAACACGCTGATCGCCGCAGTCGTCTTTCAATGGCGCCCTGAACGGGCGCCATTTTTCGTGCGGAGGAGATAGACGGACGGGCGCATGGGCGCATGGGGGTATGGGGGTATGGGCGCACGGGGGGGGTATGGGCGCATGGGGGTATGGGGATATGTTGTGGCCGATCGCACGCAGCACGCTAGATGGCACGCCTGCGCGCAATGGCCTCCAGCATCGGGCGCACGGCTGCGACATCACCTGCATGGGTAGGTCCCACCTGAGCAGATACGTCTGCATCTTGCGTGTGCGGCGCATGCCGGCCATGTGCTGGCCCGCCCTGCTCATGCCTGTCTTGCCCAAGTTGGCCGTTTTCAGCTTCGGCGCCTGAGCGCAAAACGCCTGCTCGCTGGTCAGCGAATAGCAGCAGCGGGCTGACAGTCATGGCGACACCGGCACCCAGAATCACCCGTAGGTGATGTCGGCGACTCGATAAATGCACGGATCCAGTCTTCATGTCTGGTGCGCTCGCGATGAGGCGTCATCCCGTTTCTGCTGCGAGCGCCCCAACCACAACCCCAGCGCCGCCCACACCAAAGCCAGGGGAATCGCAACGCTGACCAGGCCAGCCAAACCCATCACCAGCCGGGACAGCACGCCCTCGACCTGTGCGCCGACCACATCCCCGCCCCGATAGCCGAACGTATCGATGAAAGCCTTGGATTTGTATTTATCTTCCCGGCTGACGACGGTGTAGAGCGTTTCGCGTGCGGGACGGGTGAGCGCGCGCTGCACGGCCCGGAAAGCCGATTCGAACACGATCAACGCGGCCAGCGAGCCGACCATGGCCAGGCCGACGAAGCCCAGCATGACGGTCAGAGGCAAAAGCATCAGCGTGACGGACACGCCCAGACGCCTCATGACGTGGCCCGCCACCACGGCCTGCAGCACCAGTGTCGTTACCTGGGTGATGAGGTCGATACGTGCAAAGAGCGCCGTGCGCGCGTCCACGTCGGTCCCGAGTGCCGCCACCATCTGCAGACGGGTGAAGTAAAGCAGCGTCGCCATGACCGCCATGATGACCACGTAGGCGGCGATGCCCAGCAGGTAGCGTGACTGGAACACGGCCTTCAGGCCTTCCCAGGCACTGCCGCCGATGATCGCGTGATCCTGCGCGAGGCGTGCCTCGTCTCGAACGCCAGAGCGAGAAAGAAACCACGCCGCCCCCAGTGCCATCAGAAGAAAGGCAGCAGACACCAACAGCAATGCCGGCGTGCCCAGCGGTTTGGCCAACATCGAAGCGAGCCACGGCCCTGCGATTGCGCCCAGCGTGCCCCCCACGGCAATCAGCGCAAACAACCGCTTGCTCTGCGCAAGCGAAAAACGATCGGCCATCAAGGCCCAGAACAGCATGGTGGCAAACAGATTGAACACGCTGAACCAGACATAGAACACCTGCCCGCTGGTCACACCCACCGCAGCAGGCGCCAGCACCAGCAGCAGGTAGAACGCTCCCAGGCTCAAGGCAAAGAACACGTAAGTCGCAGCGATGAAATGCAGACGTCGATAG
>JBAZPE010000217.1:0-4903 GCA_041648375.1 Burkholderiaceae bacterium
CCGATGCCACCGTGGCGCCGTTTGCCCGGTTGGTGCCGGGCATCCGCCGACTCGCCGTGATTCCCAACCCCTTGCCCGACACGCTGGCCAGTCGGCCCCCCGTCGATATGTCGGCGCTGTCGGGCAAGGCCGGGGGCGCGCTCGATCCGGTGTCCGGATTATCCGCGCGCAAGCGGCTGATGGCGATGGGCCGCATGGTGCCTGACAAGCAGTTCGACATGCTGATCGATTGCTTTGCCACCCTGGCCGAGCAGCACCCCGAATGGGATCTGTGGATCTGGGGTGAAGGGCCAGAGCGCGAAGCGCTTGGTGAGCGCGTCCTTCTGGCTGGTTTGCAGGAACGCATACAATTGCCGGGTCGTACCGAAATGCCGTGGGATGAATTGGCCTGTGCACAAGGATTCGTGTTGAGTTCTGCTGTCGAAGGCTTCCCCAACGTGCTGCTCGAAGCGATGGCGTTGGGCTTGCCCTGCGTGACGTTCGACTGCCCCAGTGGCCCGCGTGAAATGACGCGCGACGGTGCGGACGGCATGCTGGTTCCGGCCGGCGACGCGCAGGCATTGCAGGCGGCATTGCACACATTGATGAGCGATGCCGCGCTGCGGGTAGAACTTGGCGAGCGTGCGGCAGTGGCCGTACGCCGTCGTTATGCGTTGCCTGCGGTGCTCGACGCCTGGGACGCTCTTTTTGCTCAAGTTGGCGCGACGCGGCACGACACCTGCGCCAACGCATCCGAACATGCCGTAAAACCACGGCAAGGAAACTCATGACCGGCCCGACACTTCATATCGTTCACATCATTACCGGCCTGGGACAGGGCGGTGCCGAAGCGGTGCTCTATCGCCTGGCGACCAGTCCGGGACAAAGCGTGCAGCACACGGTCATCTCGCTCACCGATTCAGGCGTATTCGGCGAACGCCTGCGCGTGGCGGGTGTGGGGGTCCATACCGTGGGCATGGCACGCGGTCGTTTCAGCCTGGGCGGCTTTCTGACGCTCACCCGTTTGATTCGCGAGGCTCAGCCCGACGTGGTGCAGACCTGGATGTATCACGCCGATCTGATAGGCGGGCTGGCCGCGCGTCGCGCGCGCGTGAAGGCCGTGTGCTGGGGCATTCGAAACTCCGGCGCCTACCTCGAGAAAAGTAGCGCATCGGCGCGGCTGATGCTGCGGTTGTGTGCGCGCCTGTCGCGCCGCATTCCACGCGCGATCGTGGTGTGCGCCCAGGATGCTGCCACACGCCATCAGGCCTTGGGTTATGACGGCTCACGCATGCGCGTGATTCCCAACGGCTACGACCTTGCCCGGTTCGCGCCGGATGCGCTGGCACGCGATCGCGTGCGTCAGGAGTGGGGCATTGGCCCTGACGACATCCTGCTCGGCTGTGTGGCCCGATGGGATCCATTGAAAGATCACGACAACCTGATTGCGGCCATCGCTGCACTGGAAGCCGAGGGCAAGAGTGGCACGGTGCGTTGCGTGCTGGTCGGGCGCGGCATGACGGCAGACAACGCGCAACTGGCGGCCTTGATCGACCGCCTGGGGGTGCGTCAGTGCATGGTGCTGGCCGGGCCGCGTGAAGACATTCCTGCCGTGATGAATGCACTGGATGTGCATGTACTGGCCAGCCGTGCCGAAGGGTTTCCCAATGTGGTTGCCGAGGCCATGGCATGTGGTACGCCCTGCGTGGTGACCCAGGTGGGTGATGCCGGCGTCATCGTTGGCGACGCCGGATGGATTGCGCCGCCGGAGCGTCCGGCTGCGCTGACGGGTGCGCTCTCCTCGGCTGTCGATGCAGTGCGCCGCTATGGTCGCAATACGGTTGGTGAGCATGGCCGGCAACGTGTGCACGACATGTTTGCGCTGGATCAGATGGTACGTGCCTATACCGACTTGTGGCGCGAGGTGAAAAAGGACGACGCATGACCGCAGCGCCACGTCTGCTGTTCGTCGTCAATAACCCCGATTTCTTCCTGTCTCACCGGGCGGGCCTGGCGCGCGCGGCCCAGCGAGCGGGCTACGACGTCCATCTGGCGACCATGCCGGGCGAGCGTGTGGCCACAATTCAGGCGATGGGCATTACCCATCACGCGCTGCGCATGACACGCAGCGGCACCCACCCCTTGCAGGAATTGCGCACCCTGATCGAGCTGTACCGGTTGTTCCGGCGCGTGCGTCCCGATGTAGTGCATCTGGTGACCATCAAGCCGGTTCTGTATGGCGGCATTGCGGCCCGTCTGGCGCGCGTGCCTGGGCTGGTCGCGGCCATTTCCGGTCTGGGCTTCGTATTCATGCGGGAAGGCGCACGCGGCACGATCGTGCGGCGCGTGGTGGCCACGCTTTACCGCTGGGCACTGGGTCATCGTCATAGCCGTGTGGTGTTTCAGAACGCAGCTGATCGCGACACGCTCGCTGCGCTGGGGGCCGTGCGTGCCGATCAGGTGGTCATGATTCGCGGGGCGGGTGTCGATCTCGCGCTGTTCGACGGCTCGCCCGAGCCGTCGTCCCCCCCTGTGGTCGTCACCATGGCGGCGCGCCTGCTGCGTGACAAGGGTGTCGTCGAATTCGTGCAGGCGGCACGGCTGCTGCGCGAGCGCGGCGTCGCGGTGCGCATGCAGTTGGCCGGTGCACCCGATGAGGGCAATCCGGCCTCGCTTCAGGCCGACGATGTGCGTGCCTGGCAGCAGGAGGGCGTGGTCGCGTGTCTGGGCGAGCGTGGCGATATTGCCGAGATCTATGCGCAATCGCATATCGTGGCCCTGCCTTCTTATCGGGAGGGCCTGCCGAAATCATTGCTGGAGGCGGCGGCGGCCGGTCGGGTCGTGGTCACCACCGATGTGCCGGGTTGCCGCGATGCCATCGATCCGGATGAAACCGGTGTGCTGGTGCCGGTGCGCGACGCCGTTGCGCTGGCCGATGCCATCGAGAGGCTGGCACACGATGCCGGCAAGCGCCGTCAGATGGGCGCCGCCGGTCGGGCCCTGGCCCTGCGTGCGTTTGACGTGGCCGACGTCGAACGCACCCATGTCGCGATTTACGATGCGCTGCGGGGCGCGGGTCCCAACAAGGCATCCACCCAATAGCGGGTGGATGCGTCACGCTCGCCGCTTGCCGGTTCGCCATCCAGCTCTGCCATGATGCGCTTGGCCAGAAACTTGCCGTACTCCACACCCCATTGATCAAAGGCATTGATGCCCCAGATCACGCCCTGACAGAACACCTTGTGCTCGTAAAGGGCGAGCAGTGCGCCCAGATGGAAAGCATCCAGCCTGGGCAACACGATCAGCGTGCTGGGGCGCCCGCCTGCATGCACGCGGTGCGGCGCGATGTCGGCGGCTGGCGTCTCACCGACACCGCCCTCGGCCAAGGCCGCGGCCAACGGTTTGCCCGTCAGTAGTGCGGCGCGCTGGGCCAGGCAGTTGGCCACCAGAATCGCATGGCTGCGCGGGTGGGCATGGTCGTGCTGGCGCGCGACGATGAAGTCCACCGGTGCACCTTGCGGGTGCTGGTGCAACCATTGGAAGAAGGTGTGTTGACCATCGGTGCCCGCCATGCCGAACACGGCAGGGCTGGTGGGCACATCCACCGCCTTGCCGTCGTGGCAGACGGTCTTGCCCAGCGATTCCATTTCCAGCTGTTGTGCCCACGACGTCAGGCTGGACAGGCGCGAATCGTAGGGCACAAGCGCCAGCGACCCATAGCCCAGCACGCTGCAATTGGCCACGCCCGCCAGCGCGAGCTGCAGGGGGGCGTTGGCCTCACGCGGGGCGCTGGCGAAGTGTTCGTCCATGGCGCAGGCGCCGGCGAGCAGGTCGTCCAGCGCCTCAGTGCCCAATGCCAGCGCGATCGGCAGGCCGATCGAAGACCAGAGTGAATAGCGCCCGCCGACCCAGTCCCAAAACGTAAAAATGTGGTCGTCCGACACGCCATAGGCACGCGCTGCCTGAGGATTCGCCGTGACCCCGATCACGCGCGAGAGCGGATCGGCAACGCCAGCCGCCCGCATCCAGTCCAGCGCGATGGCCGCATTGGTCAGGGGTTCGGTGGTGGTGAACGTCTTCGAGGCAATGATGATCAGCGTATCGGTCGGATCCAGCGTCGTCAGTGCCGCGTCCAGCGCGTGCGCGTCGACGTTGGAGACAAACTGGATATTGCGGGCGGCCGGATGTTTGCCCAGCGCCTGCACCACCATACGCGGGCCCCAGTCGCTGCCGCCGATGCCCAGGTGCAGGATGTGTCGATAGGTGCCGGCAGCGTCTGCCGCTTTGACGAAGTGGCGTACCCGTTCGCGTTCGCCCAGCACTTCGTCGGCGACGCTGGCGGGGGGCTGGTTGGCACGCAGGGCGGTATGCCAGACAGCGCGGCCTTCGGTCCAGTTGATGGGCGCGCCCGAAAACAGGCCGTCGCGCGCCACTTCGAAGCCCTGCTGATCCAGCAGGGCGTTTTCAGCGTTGCGCAACACGGACGATTGCCGTTGCGTGCTGAGATCCAGCGTCAGTCCGGCCGCCTCGATGAGGGTGAGCGTGTCGCCGCTCAGGGGCGTTTCCCGAACGGCAGTGGCGAAGTGCTTCCAGGCGGGCGTGTGCAAGAGGCTCATGGCGTGAAGCGCACCTTAGTCATGCAAAATGGATTAGTAGGGGAGTTTGGCTGCGGGCGCGAAGCGTTTGATCTGCTCGCGGAACACGTCCTGAATCCGCTTGAGTGCCGCTTCGTCATCGGCTTCGAATCGCATCACGATCACCGGCGTGGTGTTCGATGGGCGCGCCAGGCCGAACCCATCGGCATACTCGGCGCGCACGCCGTCGATGGTGACGATGCGGGTGGTATCGCCGAACTCGCCTTGCGCCTGCAAGGCTGCCACCACGCGGAACGGTTCGCCTTCTTCCATTTCCACTTTCAGTTCGG
>JBAZPE010000218.1:0-4903 GCA_041648375.1 Burkholderiaceae bacterium
CCCCTTGCGGCCTCGGCGTAAAGCCAGGTGGCCAGCGTCTCGAAATTCATGGGGCGCAGCAGCAAGGTCGCTGGCAGTTCTTTCATGGCATCGACGAAGACCAGCAGTGCACCGGCGGCAATGGCAGGGCGCAACAGGGGCAGGTGCACCCGCACAAGTGTGGTCGCCGGGGTCTCGCCCAACAGGCGCGAGGCCTGTTCGATCGACGGAGGAATGCGTGCGAGTCCGGCTTCCGTGCTGCCGACTGAAATCGCCAGAAACCGGATCGTATAGGCGATCACCAGCGCCATCATCGAGCCTGTGAGCACCAGGCCGGAGGTGCCCAGCACCGCGCCCAGCGAGCGGTCGATGAACACCAGCGGACCGAGCAGCCCGATGGCCAGCACCGTGCCAGGCAAGGCGTAACCCAGGCTGGCGATGCGGCCCAGCATTCTGCCCAGGCTCGCGCGGGCACCTTCGCGCACGTGGCGGCCGGCCCAGGCCAGCACCAGCCCGGCCGCCACGGTGACCACGGTAGCGGCCGTCGCCACGATCAGCGTGTTCATCAGGCTTGCGATCAACGCATCGGACACCATGCCTACCAGGCGGATGCGCTTGACCGTCTCGGCCAGAAGATAGAGCGCGGGCGCCACGAAGCCGAATATGACCGGCAGCCAACCCAGTGTCATCGCCACCCCGGCACGCACACCGGTAAGCCGCGTGCGCGCCATCGGCCGCATGCGCTGGGTGGTGGCATAGCGCTGTTGCTTGCGCTGGTGGCGTTCGAAGAGGATCAGCCCGACCACGATGACCAGCATGGACAATGCGATCTGGGCCGCACCGGCGAGATCGGATCGCGTGACCCATGTGGTGTAGACGGACACGGTCAGCGTCTGCACGCCTAGAAATTCCGATGCCCCGATATCGTTGAGCGCCTCGAGCAGGGCCAGGCTGAGACCCACGGCAATGGCCGGACGCGCCAGGGGCAGGGCCACGCGTGCGAATGCACCCACGGGGCTGGCCCCCAGTGTGCGGGCTGCCTCCATCAGGTTGGCCGCCTGCGTCATGAACATGGCGCGTGTGCTGAGGTAGACGTAGGGATAGAGCACCATCCCCAACAGGAAAATAGCGCCCCAGATGGAGCGCAGATCACCCAAACGGAACTGTCGCGGGCTGTCATAGCCCAGTACGGTGCGTATCGCGGTCTGAATGGGGCCGATCGGATGCAGCAGATCCAGATAGGCAAACGCCATGATGTAGGTGGGTACCGCCAGGGGCAGCAGCAGCGCCCAGGTCAGCATACGGCGACCTGGAAACTCATACGCGGTCACCAGCCAGGCACAGGCGGTGCCGATCAGCACCACCACCACGCCCACGCCCGCCAAGAGGGCAAGCGTGTTCTGCAGGGCAGCGGGCAGCACGAAGCGGGCAAGATGGCCCCAGTGCGCCAATGAGCCGCCTGCGGCCGTCCACAACAGATTGAGTACCGGCGCAAGCACGCAGAGCGCGATGCCCAGCGCACACATCTGTGTGGCCAGGCCGCGCGCTCTCAAGGACATCCACCCGCGACGCAGGCGCAATGCAGGACTTACATCAGTTGTCGAAGCCAACCTTGTCCACCAGCTCGCTGGCCAATTTGCGGTTCTTCACGATCTCGGTCAGTGGCAGCGGATCGACCTTCAGTTCGCCAAAGCTTTGCACGATGGGGTCGAGCTTGACGCCGCGGCGCACGGGGTACTCATAGTTGGCCTGTGCATAGCTCACCTGTGCCGGTTCAGACACCAGGTACTCGAGCAGTTTGACGGCGTTGGCTTTGTTGGGCGCGTTCTTGGCGATGGCCGCGCCTGTAATGTTCACGTGGGTGCCACCGCTCTTTGCGTTGGCAAACGTCGGACGGATGACGTTGATGGCATCGCCCCACTTGCGCGCGTCGGTGTCGGCAGCCGCGCTTTTCATCTGTCCGGCGTAGTAGGCGTTGGCCAGCCCGATATCGCAAATGCCGCCCAGGATGTCGCGCGCGACATCACGGTCACCGCCCGCTGCCTTGCGAGCCAGGTTGCTCTTCACGCCCTTGAGCCAGGCTTCGGTCTTTTCTGCACCATCGTGCGCGATCATGGCGGCGATCAGTGCGGTGTTGTAGGGGTGCTGACCCGAGCGGATGCACACCTTGCCCTTGTACTTCGGATCGGCCAGATCTTCATAGGTGAAGCTTTTGAGCGCGAGATCCTTATCCACATACAGGACGCGATCGCGCAGCGACAGCGCAAACCATTGCCCATCGGTGCCGCGCAGGTTGGCGGGAATGACGTCTTCCAGCGTCTTGGACTTCACGGGTTGGGTGACGCCACCTTCGACCAGGTCAAGCAAATTGCCCGCATCCACGGTCATCAGCACATCGGCGGGGGATTGAGCACCTTCGGTGCGCACACGTTCGAGCAGACCATCCTTTACAAACACCGTGTTCACCTTGATGCCGCTTTCCTTGGTGAACTGATCCAGCAGCGGCTGAATGAGCTTGGGCTCTCGTGTGGTGTAGACGCTGACTGCCTCGTCGGCCCACGCCGGAGCAATAGAGACCAGGGCGGCGAGAAGCGCTGCAGCGCGCAAAGCGGGCATCGTGCAAGAACGGGCAGTTTTCATCCGAACTCCAATAGAGAGAGGGCTAGTTGGACATGCGCAAACGATAATCAATCCGGTCGCGAGAATACCAGATTGTGAAAGATATTCAACCTAATGTCAGGTATCGCTTTCAAGCGACGCACCTTATCGCCCAGGGTTATAACGATATAGCTCTAATGAGAATGTTTCCCATCTGGATGGGTTACAATCGGGGAAATTCTTTTTATTGGTTCGACATGGCTGCCTTCAATACCGAGCGCGTGCTTAGCGTGCATCACTGGAACGACACGCTTTTTTCGTTCAAGACCACTCGCGACCCTGCACTGCGTTTTCACAACGGGCACTTCGTGATGATAGGCCTGGAGGTCAATGGCAAGCCGCTCTTGCGCGCCTACAGCATTGCCAGCGCCAATTACGAAGAGAACCTGGAATTCCTCAGCATCAAGGTGCAGGATGGTCCGCTGACCTCACGCCTGCAGCACCTGAAGGAAGGCGACGCCATTCTCGTGAGCCGCAAGCCGGTGGGCACGCTCATTGTCGATGACCTGCGTCCGGGCAAGCACCTCTATCTGTTCGGCACGGGCACGGGGCTGGCACCGTTCATGAGCATCATCAAGGATCCCGATGTCTATGAGCGGTTCGACAAGATCGTGCTGATGCACGGGGTTCGCTTCAAAAGCGAGCTCGCCTATGCCGACTACATTGAACGCGAACTGCCGGAAAACGAATTCTTCGGCGAGGTGGTGCGCGAGAAGCTTATTTACTATCCCGCCGTGACCCGTGAGCCGTTTCGCAACGAAGGTCGGATCACCACGCTGGTCGAAAGCGGTAAAGTGTTCAAGGACATCGGTCTGCCCGAACTGAACCCGGAAACCGATCGTGCCATGTTGTGCGGCAGCCCGCATATGCTGGCCGATGTCAGCGCCATGCTGGATGCGCGCGGGTTCAAGGTGTCGGGTGGCGTAGGGCAGGTGGGTGACTACGTCGTCGAACGCGCGTTCGTCGATAAGTAAATCACCGAGCGGGTGCCGGACAGAAGCGCCCGCTCTCGACCCGCGCCACGCGATCCGTTGTGAGCGCGCACGCCGCCGGGATCAGCCTGTCACTCCGGCTGGATGCCTGCAGCCTGAATGATCTTGCCCCACTTTTCAGATTCTGCCTTCTGGAACGTGACCAGTTCGTCTGGTGTGCTGGCCTCAGGAACCGTGCCGGTCTGACTATAGAACTGTTGCGCGGGCTTGCTCTTCATGGCGTCGGCCATCAGGGCATTCATGCGCAGCACCACGGCAGGATCGGTGCCTGCAGGCGCATAGGCCGCAAACCAATACCCCATTTCATAACCTGGTACGCCGGCCTCGGCAATCGTGGGCACGTCCGGCGCCAGGGGCGATCTCGCGGTGCCCGTCACGCCCAGTGCCCGCAGCTTGCCTGCGTTGACCTGGGGCAAGCCGGTGGCAGCATCGGTAATCATCATGGAAATCTGGCCGCCCAGCAGATCGGTCACGGCCAGGGGATTGCTCTTGTAGGGCACGTGCAGCAGATCGACACCTGCCATCTGCTTCAACAGTTCGCCCGCAATTCGGCTGCTCGAACTGCCGCTCCCAAAACTCAGCTGGCCGGGCGCCTTGCGTGCCTGCTCGAGGAATTCCTGCACTGTCTTGGCAGGTGATTGCGGGTTGACCACCATGATCTGGCCGCCTTTGCCAAGCAACGTGATGGGCGCAAAATCCTTGACCGGATCATACGAGAGCTGCTTGTACAGATGTTCGTTCGCAGCATGCGTGGTGTTGGTGGTGATCAGGATCGTATAGCCGTCGTTCTTGGCGCGCGCCACCGTCTGCGCACCGATCATGGCACTGGCGCCCGGGCGGTTTTCGATAATGACGGTCTGTCCGGTGGACTCGGTGATGCCTTGTCCGATGGCACGCCCGATCTGGTCGGTGGCGCTGCCCGCGGCAAACGGCACGACGAAGGTAATGGGGCGGTCCGGATAGGCCGCGTAGGCCGCGCTAAGGGGCGCAGCTGCAATGATCACGCTCAGCACGGAAAGACGGAAGCGGGACTGGGTCATGGGGGATGTCTCCTTTTTTGGTATGGGCAAATCGACTATGGCGAGGATGGGTGGATATCGGGCAGGGTCGCGGCCACGGCATGGGTGACCGTGATGGGCATGGCAAGCAAATGGAAGGACAATGATTTGCCGTGTGCATCAAGATTGAGCGCATCGTTCACGCCGCCATCGAGCACGTTTTCCAGCACGAAATTCATGGCATGCAGTTGCGGCAGTTCATAACGCGTGACGCGC
>JBAZPE010000219.1:0-4895 GCA_041648375.1 Burkholderiaceae bacterium
CAGCATCGCGCGCCCGATCTACCAGCGTTTGCACGCCCCACACCGCCAGCAGCGTCATCAGTGCCAGCACCAACGTCAACTCGACCAGCGCGATCCCGCTCACGCGCCGCCGCATCCCCGGTGGGCGCCAAATTGGACCGATCATCATCGAGCGAGGAACACGAAGGTGTTGGTGTCGCCCTCGCTGCATGCGCTGGCAGCGCGGGCCGCACTATAGCGAACGGGTGGCGTAGCCACGTCGTCTTTCACGGTTGCGTTGCCCTTGCGGCTCTCGATGCGAATGACCGCGGACACCCCCTGCATCACCGACGCGAGTGCGGGGCATGCCGCATGGCTGACCTGGGCCATCGTGATGGAAAAGCCCGATCCCATGCCCGCACCGGACAAGGCGACGGGGGCCAGTCTCACCGTCCCGGTACCGGGTGTGGCGCTGCGGCTCAGCCCATGGGATACCGTCTTCGCCGCACCGCTATCGCCCAGTTCGAACACGGTCGTGTCTCGCAGTGCGTATGCCAGCGTGTCATTCTCGATGCCTGCATAGGGCGTCATGCCGGCGCCCTGCGCGTTGATCTGGGTACGCAACACGAATCGTTGCAGCGCCTCCCCGACCTTCGGCACTTTATTCTCGATCACATAGGTGCCGATGGCAGGCACGCCCAGTATCGCGATCAGCAAGACGATAGCGGTGACGATGGCCACCTCGACCAGCGAGAATCCCTCTTGCGCAGCACACCGCAAGCGCACCCCATGGCGGGTGTCCGGGCGTGTGAATGAGACCGACGTGGATGAACAGTAGAACGATGTGTCGACGAGCAAGATGAATGACCTCCAAGATGAAAGCGCCGTTACGGCTGTGAATGTGTGGAGGCGTAAGGACCGCCACCTGAATCAGTGAGGGTCACGGCACGATCAGCGCGTAGTTCAAGGCGCGACGGAGCTCGTCAAGCGCAGCGAAGTGCCAGAACGCGATACCCAGCGCACAGCCCACCGCACTCAACAGCATGCCCCAACGCAATGTGCGACTTTGCCGCGAGATGCCCGCTGCCACGAGATGTTCGATGCGCTCGCGCACGTTTGCCAGACCGATGCCCAGCCCGCGAGCCTGAATGACGTCGGCCAGAAACCAGAACGTTTCGCGATCAAAAAGACCGGTATCGAACACCTCCTCCTGTGTCACGCCGCTCTCCATGCGTTGAGCCATGTCGTCCACATGCATGCTCATCCAGGGATCCGCCCCAGTTCCCACGGCGTTCAGCCCATCGCGCATGCGCAGGTCATTGTTTTTCTGCTCACCGAGCATCAGGGTCAGGGCACACAGGAATCGAATCGCCTGGAAATCGCGATACAGCCTGAACATCGGCAAGGCATCGAAGCGCCGGCGCAGACGACCTGTCCAGCGAGGCATCGCATACGCCAGTGCAGCGATCGCAGCTGTCGCCATCAGACCCACTATGGGCATCGTCACCTCCAGCATCCTGCCTGCCCCATAGAGCGTGCGCGTGGCGGACCCGTAATGCACGGGCGGAACCGATTCGAACACCTGCTGCAGCCGCGGCACCGTGATGCCGGGCATTCCGGCCAACATTGCCAAGACGACCGCGCATGCCACCACGCCGGTTGCACAGGTCGCCCACAAGGTCTGGCGCACCTGCCCGACCAGCTCGGTGGTGCGCGCCAGATCGGCCAGCGCGGCGGGCAAGGCTCGCGCGCCTTCGGTCTGGGCCATGGCAATGACCGCCAGATCTGAATCGGGATAAACGCCTGCCCAGGTCTGCGCCAGACTGCCGCCCGATCGCTCGAACCGAAGATGCCACACCGCGCAGACCCGACCACGTGGGGTGGCCGCGCCATAGCGACAGGCATCATCCAGAAAGAAATCTCGCAGCGACCGTCTGCCATCTGTGGCAACCAGCAATGCGCTGACATAGCGGTAGTAGTCTGCGCGACGTGCCGACATATACCGCCGATCACGCCAACGTGCCTGGTTGCTGGCCTGTTCACCATGTACCGTCGCTCCGGCCTGATCCGATTGCAGGCGCGCCCAGGCGCGAACGGCATCCGAAGCCGTGCGTACCGCCATCATGAGGGCTCGATAACGGTTCATGAGCATGGCACGCGCGCCCTCACCCATGAGCAGGCCTGCCTGAGTTGTTGGCGTTGCTTGCGTGGGCATTGCCTGCATCGCTTGCGTTGCTTGAATTGCCTGCATTACCTGCATTACCTGCCATGACAGAAGTGCCCCCATGGCGTTGGCCGAGGGCGAATCGCGCCAGCACATCGCGCACATCCAGCATGCCTGTCGCCAGCTTGTGCATCGCGCTATCGCGCACCGTCCAGAACCTCGTGTCTGCCGGATCGGATGATCGATTGCGGGAGGCCAGCCATTGAGCCAGCGCCGCGTGATCGCGGGAATGTATGCCGGCCAGTAACTGAGTATCCTGCGAGGGGGCCAGCCACTCGGCCACGACCGTCCGGCCGGCATAGCCCCACAGCGCGGGTAACGCAGTGCGTCGGCACTGATCGCAGCCCTGTGGCGACCTCAGGCGCATGCCGTCGGTACGCACGCCGCACGCATCTGCCAGCACCGCGAGCTGATGCCTTTGCGCGAGCGACAGCGCATCGCGGCCCGATGCCAGCCAGGGCACGGCGCACTGTTCGCACAGCCGCGCAAACAAGGATTGGTAAACGAGCAGCTTCAGAATGCCAGGGCAAGCCATCAGGTCGCGCGACACGCCGATGAAATCGGATGCCAATCGTTCCGGGATCAATCGGGCAGCGCTCGTGTGCGTGGTGGCATACACCCGTATGCCGCTGGCAGCCAGATCCATGAACGCACGCCCCGTTTGAATATCGCGGATTTCGCCGATCATGAGGTCGTCGGCGGCTGATCGCTTGATGGTGCGAAGCTTGGCGTCAAACACGGTGTTGTCGTCCTGATCCAGCTCGCGTCCCAACGTATTCTGGATGGCATCGGTGATGATGTGTTCAACCGGATCCTCCAGCGTGATGAGCTTTCGGTGCGAGGCCACGCGCGTCAACAGCGCGGCGAGCGTGGTGGACTTGCCCGAGCCCACGGTACCGGCAATCACGATCGCGCCACCCTCGGACCCGCAAGCCTGCTCGAAGGCCTCGATCTGCCCAGGTAGATAGCCAAGTTGCTGCAATCCGCGCGCCGCCGACGCCCCCTCGACCAGCAACAGGCGCAGACACACGGAAGGCCCTCGATCTGCCGCCAGCGAAGCCCACCGAAGCACCACCGTGCGCTGATCGACCTGCAGCGACAGGCGTCCCTGCTGCTCGATCAAGGGCTCGAACACCGCACCATTGCCACCCCGCACACGCATCCAGGCCACCGCCAACATATCCATCATCGTGAGCGTCGGCACCGCGCGGTACTGAGGTGGTAGAAGATACTGCCCCTCAATGCTGAACCGAATGCTCGAATGCATGCTGCGGTTGTCGACATTGAAGTGGATGTCACTCGCACCGTGACGCACACCTGCCGCAATAATTTCGTCGAAGGCTGCCGCCAGCGCAGATCGTTCGCGGGGCCAGTTCGAATGGCCTGCTGCCCCTGCCGTTTGCTCGGACACCGCAAGCAACAGGGGCGCGGGCACACGGTAACGCGATGGCGCACCCAGCTTGAAACCACGCTGAACGATCAGCCGCTCCAATTCGTCTGCCGTATCTGAGTGCACGTATTGATCGAGCAGAAACAGCACCACGCTGGCGTCTTTGCACTGCACCACACACAGGCGCCCTTTGAGTTCTCCCAGATCGAAGCGCGCATCAAGCAAGCCACGTATGCCAGGTCGCCAGGCCGCCAGGGTCTGCAGATCGTTGAGCTCGCCCACGCGCAGACGGCCAGGCGCGTGCGCCGTTGCGCCTGAGTCAACGCCCGGCAGGCCCGATGTCGAAGGGTAAGGCATCACTTCACTCCCGCCGTAAAACCGGATGCAGGCAGACAGAGCTTGCGCACAGTGTTGCGGTAACGCAGTCGCAGGCAACGGCCTTCGAATTGGTCAGCCACGATGCTGTCCTTGCCGCGCGCATCATCGGCCTGACCCGGCCCTGCGGGACGCAGCATATGCGTGTGCCCACCGATGCGCACCTGAACGGCCCATTGGTCATCGATGCCGTAGACCGCGAGCAGCTCGATCGCCTGAGCAGCGGAAGACGCCGTGCGCGCGCGGGTCTGGCGGCTTGATGGATCAGACGCCGAGCGCCCGAGCATGCGCGTCTCGCGCAGCTCCTGGGCCAGCCAGTCTTGAACCGTCGGGACTTCCGGCCAGCCCGCTGGCGCCTGGCCCGCTTGCTGACACTGCCCCGGCGTGGCGACCAACGACAGCAAAGACCCGAGCACGGCACACGCGCAAAGCACGCTATTTTTCATGAACCCATCCTCTCAAGGCGACCTGCAAGGCGCTTTGCGACAGCGCGGGCGTCACGCCCTGTTCAAACCGCAGGACGACCTGGTTCCAGGCCACATGTGCAGCCAGATCGTCCAGCACGCCGAATGACCGCAACGGGCCCTCGACAATCAGTGCACGACGCGCCGGCAGACGCGGCATGGCGAGTGCGTCGGGCTCACCTGACTCGACGGGCATGGCCGCAACCCGGTCCAGCTCGATACGCGGCCCCAACGTCATGTGGACGAAGGCCGGTGCGAGAGATTGCAGTGCTGACACCAATGACGCGTCCACCCACGCCGGCGCCAGGAAACGCTCGACGCTCAGAGGTGTGGATTCGGCCGCGAGGACCCAACTGATGTGGCCAATAGAGAACGGTGTGAACTGAACCTGTCGATCGCTTGGCACATTGCGCAGAAGATCGATGTTGGTCGCGCCTGGCATGTCGCGCCGATAATCCGCTGTGCACGTCCAGGCGGACATGGT
>JBAZPE010000220.1:0-4891 GCA_041648375.1 Burkholderiaceae bacterium
GTCGCCTACATGGACGACGGCGAAACCCTGGTCGGCGCCCCCGCCAAACGGCAGGCTGTCACGAACGCCAAAAACACGCTCTACGCTGTCAAGCGTCTGATCGGTCGCAAGTTCGACGAAAAGGCCGTGCAGAAAGACATCGATCTGATGCCTTACACCATCATCAAGGCAGATAACAACGACGCCTGGGTTGAAGTGCGCGGCAAGAAAATGGCGCCTCCCCAAGTCTCGGCAGACGTTCTGCGCAAGATGAAGAAGACGGCTGAAGATTTCCTGGGCGAAGAAGTGACCGAAGCGGTCATTACCGTTCCCGCCTATTTCAACGACAGCCAGCGCCAAGCCACCAAAGATGCCGGTCGCATCGCCGGTCTGGACGTCAAGCGCATCATCAACGAGCCTACCGCAGCGGCGCTGGCATTTGGCCTGGACAAGACCGAAAAGGGTGATCGCAAGATCGCCGTATACGACTTGGGCGGCGGTACGTTCGACGTGTCGATCATCGAAATCGCTGATGTCGATGGTGAGAAGCAATTTGAAGTGTTGTCGACCAATGGCGACACCTTCCTGGGTGGTGAGGATTTCGACCAGCGTCTGATCGAATACATCATTGCCGAGTTCAAGAAAGAGCAAGGTGTGGATCTGGGCAAGGATGTCCTGGCACTGCAGCGCCTGAAAGAAGCTGCCGAAAAAGCCAAGATCGAACTGTCCTCGGCGCAGCAGACCGACATCGCTTTGCCCTATGTGACGGCAGATGCCTCCGGTCCCAAGCACTTGAACTTGAAACTGTCGCGTTCCAAGCTCGAGTCGCTGGTCGAAGACCTGATTGCCCGCACGATCGAACCTTGCCGCACGGCCATCAAGGATGCCGGCGTGAAAGTGTCCGACATCGACGACATCATCTTGGTCGGCGGTATGACGCGCATGCCCAAGGTGCAAGAGAAGGTCAAGGAATTCTTCGGCAAGGAACCCCGCAAGGACGTGAACCCCGATGAAGCCGTGGCCGCTGGTGCTGCCATTCAAGGTTCCGTGCTGTCGGGCGATCGCAAGGATGTGCTGCTGCTGGACGTGACCCCGTTGTCCCTGGGTATCGAAACCCTGGGCGGCGTCATGACCAAGATGATTCAGAAGAACACCACGATTCCGACACGCTTTGCACAAACGTTCTCCACGGCTGATGACAACCAGCCCGCCGTGACGATCAAGGTGTTCCAGGGCGAGCGCGAAATCGCCGCCGGTAACAAGGGTCTTGGCGAGTTCAACCTTGAAGGCATTCCGCCTTCACCGCGTGGCACACCGCAGATCGAGGTGACCTTCGACATTGATGCCAACGGCATTCTGCATGTGTCGGCCAAGGACAAGGGCACGGGCAAGGAAAACAAGATCACGATCAAGGCAAACTCCGGTTTGTCCGAAGACGAGATCCAGCGCATGGTGAAGGATGCCGAGGCCAACGCCGAGGACGATCGCCGCGTTGCCGAACTGGCCCAGTCCCGCAATCAGGCCGATGCGCTGGTGCACAGCACCCGCAAGTCGCTGGCTGACTACGGCGACAAGCTGGAAGCCGGCGAGAAGGAAGCCATTGAGGCGGCCATCAAGGACCTTGAGGACGTGTTGAAAGAGGGCGACAAGCCCGCGATCGACGCCAAGGTCGAAGCGCTGTCCACTGCTTCGCAGAAACTCGGCGAGAAGATGTACGCCGATCTGCAGGCCCAGCAGGCTGCCGCAGGGCAGGCTGATGGAGCCGAAGCGGCCAAGCCGGCTGACGACAATGTCGTTGACGCCGACTTCAAGGAAGTCAAGCGCGACCAGTAATGGCGCCCGCTTGACGACCACGCCCGGTGCCGCCAAAGCGGTGACCGGGCGCGCTCATTTCAAAAGGGTCGCTCTGGCGGGCCTTTGGTAGGAAAGACTGGAACACCATGGCAAAACGTGACTACTACGAGATCCTGAGTGTCGCCAAGAATGCATCGGCTGACGACATCAAGAAAGCCTATCGCAAACTGGCGATGAAGCATCACCCGGATCGCAATCCGGGTAGCAAGGAAGCGGAAGAGAAGTTCAAGGAGGCCAAAGAGGCCTACGAAATCCTGTCCGACGATGAAAAGCGTCAGGCGTATGACCGTTTCGGGCATGCGGGCGTCGACCCCAACGCCGGCGGCATGGGCGGCGGTGCGAACATGGGCGGCTTCGCCGATGCGTTCGGCGATATCTTCGGTGAGATATTCGGAGGTGCCGCCGGTGCGGGTGCAGGGCGACGCGGCGGCCCGCAGGTCTATCGCGGATCCGATTTGAAGTATGCGCTCGACATCACGCTCGAGCAGGCCGCGCATGGGTTCGATACGGAGATCCGTGTGCCTAGCTGGGACAACTGCGAAGTGTGTCACGGCTCCGGCGCCAAGCCGGGCACCACGCCCAAGACCTGCCGCACTTGCGGTGGCGCGGGCACGGTGCGCATGCAGCAGGGGTTTTTCAGTGTGCAGCAGACCTGCCCGACCTGTCACGGCAACGGCAAGGAAATCACGGATCCCTGCACAGCGTGTGACGGTGTGGGCCGTGTGCGCAAAACCAAGACGCTGCAGGTCAAGATTCCGGCCGGTATCGACGATGGCATGCGTATCCGTTCACCGGGCAATGGTGAGCCAGGCGTAAACGGTGGCCCGTCAGGCGACCTGTATGTTGAAGTACATCTGAAGCAGCACAATATCTTCCAGCGCGATGGCGACGATCTGCATTGCGAGCTGACTATTCCGTTCACCACGGCAGCGTTGGGCGGTGAGTTGCAGGTGCCAACCTTGAGCGGCAAGTACGAGATATCGATCCCGGAAGGCACGCAATCGGGCAAGACCTTCCGCCTGCGTGGCAAGGGTATCAAGGGTGTGCGTGCAAGCTACCCGGGTGACCTGTATTGCCATGTCGCCCTGGAAACGCCGGTGAAGCTTACCGACGACCAGAAGGCATTGCTGCGTCAGTTCGAGGCATCCCTGACTGATGGCGGTGACCGTCACTCACCTCAAAGCAAGTCGTGGACTGATCGCGTGAAGAGCTTCTTCAACTGACAGCACACTGGGTGAACGCCTGCCCCATGAAAAAGCCTCGACGCGAGTCGAGGCTTTTTTTATGCCTCCGGGCCTGAAACAGGCCTGGACCCACGGTCTGACGAGACCCAATCAGGCGATGCCACCATTGGCGCGCAGAATCTGGCCGTTGATCCAGCCGCTGCCGTCACTGGCCAGGAACGAGACGACGCTGGCAATGTCATCGGGTTGGCCCAGACGCTCCAGCGGAGGCATTTTCGCGAATGTCTCGATCTGCGCCTCGGTTTTGCCTTCGCGAAACAGGTCTGTGGCGATCGGTCCCGGCGCGACTGCATTGACCGTAATATTTCGGCCCCGCAGTTCCTTGGCGAATACCCGGGTAAACGCCTCGACTGCCGCCTTCGAGCCATTGTAGATCGCGTAGCCAGGCAGGTTCAGCGCCAGCGCCGAGGTCGAGACGTTAATGACGCGGCCGCCATCATTCATGCGAGTGGCGGCTTCGCGCAGGGTGTTGAACACGCCCTGCGTGTTGATCGCGAAACTGCGGGCAAACAGTTCGTCACTGTGCTGGGCCAAAGGCATGGTTTTAAGAATGCCGGCGTTATTGACCAGCACGTCGATTCTGCCCAACTTCTGCTCGACGGTCGTGAACAGTGCACGCACATCGTCAGCCTTGGACACATCTGCTTTGACGGCAATGGCCGACGCGCCCGATCGGGTCAGCTCGGTGACCAGCGCCTGGGCCTCGTCGTCGCGCGAGGAATAGTTGATCGCAACGGCGTAGCCCTCATGCGATAGGCGCGCGGCAATGGCGGCGCCAATGCCGCGCGAGGCGCCCGTGATCAATGCAACTCGGTTGTGTAGCGATTGGGTCATGAGCGATCTCTTTTATCAAAGTAGGCGATTATCGTGCACCGTTGCAGGTCCAGGGTTTCAAGGTGTTTTCTTGAAATCACCGGCAAGCGCGTGGGTGAACGTGTCCGGCTTGAGGTACTTGCGCATTACATCGTTAACCTGGGCCGTGGTCAGTTCACGCGTCTTCGCGTCGATGTCTGCCGACCATTTGAAGGTACGCCCTGTTTCCAGGTAGTCCGTCCAGGTCGACACCAGCGAGCGATCCTGTGCGCGCGACAACGCACGATAGTTCAGGATAGCCTGCTTGCCCTGAGCCACTTCTTCGTCGGTAAAACCATCGGCCAGCAAGCGTGCGAGCTCTTCGTTGATCGACTTTTCGAGTTTGGCGCGATCACCCGGCGCGTAAATCGCATAAATCGTCCACGCTGCACTGGGCTGGAAGGATGACACCGTCAGCTGGCTGCGCACGGAGTAGGACAGGCCTTCCTTTTCTCGAACCCGCATCCACAGGCGTGACTTCTCCGATGCGCCCAACAGGAAGTTGGTGACCAGCAGCGCGGGATAGTCAGCGTTGGTGTCCTGCATTGCGAACCACTGGCGCGACAGATAGAAAGCATTGGCCTTATCGGGTGTCAGGATGTCGAACTGGGCAGGCTTGACGTCGCGGAAAGGATTATCCAGACGGGTGTAGGCCGGCGCCTTCTTCCAGGCCGAGAGCGCCTGCTTCAACGCATCCTTCACTGCTGCGTCGTCGAACTGACCGACAGCCACGAAGCGCGCCGTGCCCAGACCCACGAACTTGTCACGATACTGGGTGAGCGATTCGGTCGTGACGGTCTTCAGATCCTCGACCATCTCGTCGAACGTGGCGATGTAGCGTGGATCCTGACGCGGCCAGGGGTTGTTATGGCGTGCGATCGCCCGTGATGCCAGCGCCTGCGGCTCGGTGCGATTCTGCTGAATGGCGGTGGCCAGTTCGCGGGTGTATTCCGTGACCTGTG
>JBAZPE010000221.1:0-4888 GCA_041648375.1 Burkholderiaceae bacterium
TGGGTCAGAGCGGCCCGAACGCGATCAATCCGTCGGTTTACAAATCCCTGCCCTATGACGCCCGCAAAGATTTTGCGCCGATCACGCAACTCACCCGCTACCCTTATGTCGTGGCGGTCAAGAAAGACTTGCCCGTGAGCAATCTGGCCGAACTGATCGCCCTGGCCAAGGCGAAGCCAGGCAGTCTGAGTCTGTCGACGGCAGGCCACGGCAGCTCCTCCCACCTGGCTGTCGAACTGTTCAAGCGACAGGCCGGCATCGATGTGGTCGCCGTCCCGTACAAAGGCGCAGGACCCGCACTGCTCGATGTGGTGGGTGGCAACGTGGACATGACCTTCGGTGACGCCGCCTCGGCGTCCAAACAGGCCCAGGCGGGTACGGTGAAAGCGCTGGCGGTCACCGGCGCCAAGCGCTCGCCGCTGATTCCCGATGTGCCAACCGTGCAGGAAGCGGGCGTGCCCGGTTTCGAAGCGTCAGCCTGGCATGCCGTGCTGGCGCCCCGAGGCACCCCCGATGCCATCGTTCAGAAGCTGAACCAGACCATCGCCGACGTGCTGGCCGATCCTGCCCTGAAGGCGCGTCTGGCGCAAGACGGCATCGAAACCGTAGGCAGCCCCTCGGCCCAATTCGAAACCGCCATGCTGACCGAAATCGACAAATGGCATGAAGTGGTCGAGCAGGCGAAGATCACGCTCGATTGACGCCGGGGGGAAGCGACCCGCTTACATCGGCTCCACACCCGCCATTTTCACGAACGATTCCCAGCGCTTCTTGTCCTCCCGGACGAACGCTGCAGTCTCGGCCCGTGTCTTGTAGGGATAGGTAATGAACCCCTGCGACAAGGCGGACGCCTGCACGCTTTCCTTGGCCATCGTAAGCTTGATGTCCTGATTGAGTGCATCGAGCAACGCAGGGGCTGTGCCCTTGGGCGCAAACACGGCGTGCCAGGTAGACATGTCGTAGTCCTTGCCGATCACGCTAGTGACGGTCGGCACATCGGCCGCCCAGGGCAGGCGTTCCTTGCCGCACACGCCCAGCACTACCAGCTTGCCCGATGCCACCAGCGGTGCAACGGTAGTCCAGGCATCCACCTGGAACGTGTTGCGACCTGCGGCAAGGTCAGGCATCGCCTTGGCATCCTTGTAGGGCACATGCAGCACGTTGGGGGTGCCGATCAACTTGCAGAAGATGGCGTTGGAAATATGGCTGGATGTACCCACGCCGTATGAACTGTAGCTGCTCGTTTTCTCATTCTTCTTCAGATAGTCGATCAGTCCCTCAAGCCGCGTAATGCCCAGGCTGGTGGGTGCCACCAGCACCAGCGGCACCTGCACGGTCAAGGCCACCGGATCGAAGCCGTTGTCCGGGTCGTAGGGCAAGGTCTGGTAGATGAACGGATTGATGCAGAATGGGGTGGCCGTGGCATACAACAGGGTACGGCCATCGGGTGGCGCCATCGCAACGTACCGGGTACCGATGTTGCCCGCCGCGCCCGCCTTGTTTTCCACGATGAAACTGCCGCTGTGTCGCGTGCCCAGATCGGCTGCGACCAGACGCGCGATGAAGTCCGTGCTGCCCCCTGCCCCATAAGGCACGATCAGGCTGACGGTCTCAGTCGGATAGGCCGACTTCTGCGCGCGTGCGACGGCGGGCACCGCCAGGGCGGCGCACATTCCGGAGAAAAGCTTCAATGACCTGCGGCGTTGCCTGTCCATCGTGATTACCCCTTGATTTGTTGTCGCTTGTGCGACTGTTATGTCCTGCGTTGTGCGCGCCAGTGATCGAAGGCGTCGCGGAACTGATACCAGCTGCCGATGGCGAAAAGAAACCACGGCCTGCCGAAATAAAGTGGATGACTGGGCAGTTCGCCCATGTCGAACGCGTTGATGGGTGCGTCGCCGCCTCGTATGATCTTGCGCGCCACACTGTGACCCAGGTAGCTCATCATCGCCACACCGCTGCCATTGCAGCCCAGGGCGTAGTGCAAGCCCTGGGCGCTACCGATATGGGGCGTCTGATCCAGCGTCATGGCCACATTGCCGCTCCAGCTGTGGGTCAGGCGTGTGCCCTTGAGTTGCGGAAATCGAAAGGTCATGGCGTTGTAGAGCAGGCGTGCAGTCGTCTCTTCACCCGTGGCCACGAAACGGGCGCGCCCACCGAACAGCAGGCGCGTGCCATCGGGTGATAGCCGGTAGTAGTTCACGACTCGCCGTGTTTCCGATACTGCCCGATTGGTGGGCAGAATGCTGCGCACCAGATCGGGCGACAAAGGCTCGGTCGCGATGATCTGGCTGGTGATGGGCACAATGCCGCGCTTGAGTTCGGGCGTGATCGACGAGGTATAACCATTGGTGGCAATGACGATCTGGTCGGCGTGCACGCTGCCCCGATCAGTCTGCACCGTGTAGTGCGCCGGGTGCCTGGTAATACTGGTGACGGGCGTGTCGCCCATCAGACGTGCCCCCGCCGCGCGCGCTGCGGCCAACATACCGCCATACAGCTTTGCGGGGTGCAGGTGACCGGCCCGCCCGATCAGCGCTGCACCATGATAGGCATCGGTCCCCACCTCGGTCTTCACCTCGGCCGCGTCCATCATTCGTGCCTGGGCGTTGGTTTCCGTGTTCAACGTCGGCAGGCGCGCCGCCCACTGCTCATAGTGCTGGGGCAACCAGAGGCCTGTGATGCGACCGGTCTTGTGCCAGCCGCAGTCGATGGCGTGCTGAGCGATCAGGGTCTCGACATAGGTCATCGCCTGCGCCGTGTCGCGCAAGCGCGCGGTCATGCGGGCCGCGCTGTCTGGCGATTGCTGCACGCCTTTCGCCAGCGCTTTCTTCTGCACATTGACGCCGCCGGTGACCTGCCCACCCGAGCGGGTACTGGCGCCCTGGCCCAGCCGTCCCGCCTCGAGCACGAGGACATCGACGCCGGCCTGCGCCAGTGTCAGCGCACAACACACCCCCGCGTAACCGCCGCCGACCACCACCACGCTCGCACGCACCGGCAGGGTGTCCTGGCCACTCTCGGGCGGCGCGAACGCCTCCCACCAATAGGGTTGTGCACGATAATCGGCAGTGAACAGCGGGTGTTTGACAGACAAGATCATGCTCCTGCGTGGACGGCGATGTCATCTAGACGGGGCAGATCGGCATGCTGCGCAGCCAGCGCCGCATAGGCACGAGCAACGTCCATGCCATCGTCGCCGACCGGCGCCTCGCGGCCCGCCAGCACCCCGAACAGATGATGCTTCACGTAATGACGCCACGAAACCGGGATATCCCGCATGATGCGCGTGAGCACGCCGTATCGCGCACGGGTCCACACCCGCTCGAAACGCTCACGCCCCGCACCATAATGAAAATGCGCATCGCCTGGCGCGTGCTCTGCCCGCAGTGCCTCGGTTGCCGCACTGTCGACCTCGCCGTTCTCGGCGATCACGACACCGTAGGCCAGTCTTGCCCTTTCCCGTGACACAAAACCGCACTGCACATCTTCCAGCACCCGTTGCACACTGCGTTGCATCGGGTCGCCATAGCCACCGCCTGCCGGCCCCTGCAGACGGATGATGTCGCCAGGTGCGCATGCCACGATATCAGTGTTGCGCAAATCGACCTCGGCATCGCTGCCGGGGTTTTTGGTGAACTGCGAGTTCGCCCCTGCCTGGCCGCCCAGCACGCCCCAGGCCGCCAGATCGGTGCGGTTACGGTTGCGCGCGGTCACGGTCGCGTTGGGCGAGAGCAACTTGAAGGTGATGGTCGCCGCATTGCCCCCCCGGTTCAGACCCGCCCCGCCGGTGTCCGGCACCAGGCCATACTTCAGGATCTCGATTGGCACTTCGGCTTCGTTGATTTCCATGGGCGTGTTTTTCAGGAAGGCCGAGTTTGCCCCGCACGCTTCCACGCCGTCAAAAGCCGGTCCGCCACCCGCACCACCCCCGCACGGGCCGATGGAGGCCAGCACCTGGCGCCCGTCGCGCGTCGCCGTTTTCACGTTCAACAAGGTGGAACCCCCAGCCGGACACGCAGGCAGACGATGCGGCAAGGCCTGACTGAACACGCCGAACGTGCAGGCCTGCACCACGGCGGCCATCAGACTGCGCATGCCGACCGCTGCGGGTGCCACAGGATTGACCACCGAGCCCGGGGGCAGAATCGCGCGACACGGCCTGACCGTGCCGCAGTTCAGCACATTGCGCGGATTCAGTGTGTGCAGCACATAGATCAGACCGACGGTGATGATGGGATGACGCGGATCGCCCCCGGTGGGCATGTTCAGTGACGATGCCACCTGCGGGTCGCTGCCCGTGAAGTCCAGCTCGATCTCGTCACCCTGCACACGCAAGGTGATCGCAATGCGGCAGGGATAGCCGCCTACCGAATCCTCATCGGCGTACTCGGAAAAGAAATACTCGCCGTCGGGAATCTCGCGTATCAGGGCGCGCGCCTGCTGCTCGCCATAGCTGAGAATCTGCTCTGCACCCGCCATGAAATCGGCCACACCGAAGCGGTCGATGATTTCCTGCACAGCGCGCTCACCCGTGTTCAACGCGGCCAGTTGCGCATTGAGGTCACCCCGGTTCTGCTCAGGTGCGCGCACGTTGACATGCATGATCTGCAGCAGCTTCTCGTCGATGACGCCATCACGGATCAGCAACATCGGCGGGATGCGCAGGCCCTCCTGATGCACCTCGGTCAGCGTGCGCGACAGGGAAGCCGGGACCGCGCCCCCCATATCGGTGTTGTGGATGTGACATCCCACGAAACACACCAGCACGCCATCACGGAACACCGGGCGCCACACATTCATATCGGGTGTGTGCGTCGCGACATAACCGCTGTAGGGATCATTGGTCAGATAGACATCGCCCTCGCGATAGTCGTCGAACATTCTG
>JBAZPE010000222.1:0-4853 GCA_041648375.1 Burkholderiaceae bacterium
CGCGGCGCACGCTCAGGACTACAACTACGTGCCGGGCTGGGCGAACACCACCAACCACCAGTACAAGGGCAAGCGTGGCAGCGGAGAGTGGGAGGCCAAGAAAAACCTTTTCGCGACCCTGGGTGCGCAAAGCCCTGAAGCCAAATGCACGCTGCGGAGCATTTCCGAAGCGGACGGAAATGTGATTACCAACCAGTTCCGCAGTGAGAGTCGTAAAAACGGTGAGCAAAGTGCGCTACGAAGCGCGCAACGGAAAGTGGCTGCGCACCATAAAGTCTTGAAAGCGCAGGGAAAGTGCTGAGGCTACATGCTGGCTGCTTGGCCGTCGATGTTTCCAGCGATGACACATTTACGGCTCTTCGCCCTCGAGGCGGGACCGCTTGGCGTCATACATCGCGCGGTCGGCATGCCTGAGCAACTCCGCTTCGTTTTCCCCGTCCTCGGGATATAGCGCCACGCCCACACTCGCTCCGATACTGATAGATTGCCCGTTCACTTCGAAGGTTTCGGTCAGCAAAGCCTGGACCTCCCTCTTGAAGCCTGCCAGGCGATTTTGCTCGGGCGCGTGCAGCAGGACCACGAACTCGTCGCCACCAATCCGTGCGACCGTGTCCGGAGATCCGACACAGTGCCTCAATCTTGACGCAACCTGCTGCAACAGGCTGTCGCCCATTTCATGGCCCAGCGTATCGTTGACCTCCTTGAAACCATTGAGATCAATGTAGAACACGGCGAAGCATTCATGCCCAAGCCTAGCCAATGCCAGCGACGCTCTTAGTGCATCAAGAAACGCCCGCCGGTTCAGGAGCTCGGTTAGCGGATCATGGTCGGCGAAATATCGCAACCGACGTTGAAGTTGATGGCGTTCGATCACTGTGGCGATCTGCCTGGATGCAAACTGAAGCAGCTCCTGATCTTTTTCGGAAAAGCGCTGTTCGCCCGGGTAACGTGTCAGAGCCAGGACACCCATGACTCCCCTGTGCGACTTCAGTGGCACGCTCAGCCAGCCATAAGGCATTGCATGATCGCCGATGCCCGATTTGGCAGCGTGGCGCTGATCATCATCAGGCCCCAGCAATAGCGGCTGGCCGCTCTGCCTGGTTTGCATGCATAACGCATGTACAGCGGCATTCGGGGATGTCGCAGCAGGCTCAAGCACGTCCACGTGGTAAGGGAAGCTCGCTTGACCACTCAACTCATCGACGAGCATGACTGAGAAATTCGGTGCCGAGAACAGCGTTCCGACGATGTCATGGATATTGCGAAAAAGCGTAGGCAAATCTTCCGCGTCAAATGCGGCCTCCGCAATCGCGTACAGCACCGACTGCTTCGCTTCTGCCTGCTTCAGATGCGTCACATCTCGCGCAACGCCGATGCGCAATTGATCCGCCGGCGACCACCGCGCCGTCCACATGATGTGGACGATCTCACCGTCCTTGCGGACATAGCGGTTCTCGAAATGAAACTGCGGGAGCCCTGCCATGATGTCCACGATCGACAGGCGCGTGCGCTCACGATCCTCGGGCACCATCATGTCGAACATGGATTTACCGAGCATTTCCTCAGGGGAGTAGCCGAAGATCCGCTCGCAGGATGCACTCGCATAAACTACCCCGGCATGCTCGTCCACGGCAAACACCGCGTCCATCATGAGATCGATGAAACTTGAGGACAGGGATTTATTTGTTGAGTCCACGGGATCTCTGGGTCACTGCCACGGGGTAGGCAGCTGCGCCAATAATACTCTGGGGCGAAGCACCTGCCACATCGAACAGATGGCTGCTAACATCCGGGCGATCGGAAATGCGACGCTGGAAGCCCAGTCATCGCTTTGCTCCAGCGACAATGTCTCCCGTGGAAGAAGGAACGCCTGGCCCATGAAAACCTATCAAGGATCCTGCCATTGCGGTGCCTGCCGGTTCGAGGTTGAACTGAATCTCGACCATGTCAGGCGCTGCAACTGCTCGATTTGCCTACGGCGCGGCGCATTGATTCACCGGGTTCCAAAATCCGCCCTGCGCATGCTCACGCCACTACAGGACTTGAGCATCTATGAATGGGGCTCGGGCACCGCCAAGGATTACTTTTGTGCCAAATGTGGAATTCTGCCCTTCCGAATCCCGCGCGATCTCACGCAGGCAGAGTTGAGCGCTGGGAAACAACCTTTCCACGGCTGGGCAATCAATGTGCGGTGCCTGGAGGGCGTTTGCTTGTCAGAGATACCGATTGCAGAGATCAATGGGGCTGAATTGATATAGCTCGACAGCTTTGCGACACCATGTTCGGGGGTCAATCGCGTGAAACGTCGCTGAGTGAAAGCTCGACCCCCAGACCCACATCGGCGAGAAACAACGCCGAGTTATGTGTCAGCCCGACATTGGGTACCGCCAGCTCAAGCAGGCAATCCAGCATTGTGCCCACCCGTTTGATATCCGCGCCAAACGGAAGTCCGTGAACGTGCGTCATGTAGACAATCGCTCTAACTAGAATGTTGGGGTCACGGCCCATTTGCTCGATGAACAGGACATGCTGATGCGCCAAATCCATCAGTTGGGTGGACACCGTTTCCACGATATCCCGCGAACCATCACCCGCTGTCGACAGCATGGCTCTCGCAAGCAGGTCGCAAGCGTCCTTAAGTGCTTCTTCGTGCAAACGCATACTTTTTCCTCATATTCCCGACTCGATTTTTGTGGCTCCCGCCCCGCAGCATGGGAAATCACCTTGGTCCCTGGATTGCTTCAAACCGCGGGCCGTTCACCAATTACCGCCGAGAATCGCAGCAGGTAGCCATCGGGATCCTGAACCAGAAACTGATGAACCCCAAGTTCGATTGAATCGCGTCGATACCAGCGCTCCTGCAATGCTCTGAACAGCGGCCAGCTCGCGTCCTGGAGCCGACGCAGCACAGGTTCAATCGACTTCACATCGATTTCGAAATTCACACCCCGACCCGAGGGATGCTGCAAGGGTCCGGTCACCCAGTAGTCGCCCTCACCCAACTCATCCAGCATGAACTGCGCGCCATCCAGATCAAGGAACACAAATCCTTCTTCGTCCCGGCGATAAACAACTTCGAAGCCGCATAGATCAACCCAGAACGCCAGGCTGCGCGACAAATCGGTGACCAGAAGTTCCGGGACCATGGTGCTGCGGGCAAACGCTTTCATGTAATTTTCCTTTCTGAGGGAGCATGCTACCGCACCCCCTTTCATCACTGAAACAACTTCATGAGATCATTCCGCATCGTTTTTTGAGGGAATGGAGCAACACCGATGATGAGTATGTTGGCGATTTTGATTTCACTGGGCTTATTGATGTACCTGGCCTACCGGGGCATCACAGTACTTCTGCTAGCCCCATTAATGGGTGCGCTGGCGGTTATGCTCTCAGGCGACGGCGGCTTGTTGCTGCCGATATACACCAGCACGTTCATGACTGCACTTGGCGGTTATGTGATGCAGTTCCTGCCCATATTTCTGCTTGGCTCGCTCTTCGGCCAACTGATGGCCGACTCGGGAGCCGCCAATACACTGGCGCATTGGATCGTGCGCAGCGTCGGCGAACGGCGCGCCATTCTCACGGTGGTGCTCGCGTGCGGGCTGCTGACGTATGGAGGCGTATCGCTTTTTGTGGTGGCCTTCGCGATTTATCCGGTTGCAGTGACGCTCTTCAAAACCGCAGAGGTGCCTAAACGGCTGATTCCCGGCACGATCGCCTTGGGCGCCTTCACGTTTACGATGACCGCCCTGCCCGGCACGCCGGCCATCCAGAACGCGATTCCCATTCCCTATTACGGCACTAACGTGTTCGCCGCGCCGGGATTGGGCCTGATCGCCGCGGCCTTCATGCTGACTGCCGGCCTATGGTGGCTGCAGCGCCGTGCGGCACAGGCCAAAGCGGCTGGCGAAGGATTCGGCGACCATGTCCAGGCCGCAGAGGATGCGGCCGCCGCCGATCAGGCTGGAAAGGGCCGGTTTTCGACCATGCCCGTGGCGCTGGCCCTGCTGCCCCTGCTGCTGGTCGTCGGCATCAATGCCGTTTTCACCTACCTGATCTTTCCCCAGGTCGATTTCACGTTCCTGAAAGAACAGTTTCCCAACCTTGATCCGCAAAAAAATCTGGGGCTCTGGTCCTTGATCATTGCACTGGCTTTGGCCTGCGCCACCCTTGTCGTGGTGCGCCTGGGCCACTGGACTGACCTGAAAGACACCGTCAACAAGGGGATCTTCGGTTTCATGCTGCCGCTGTTCAACACCGCGTCCGAGGTCGGCTATGGCGCCGTCATCGCTGGCCTGGCTGGCTTTGCCCTCATTCGCGATGCCGTCCTGAACGTCGCACCCAGCAATCCGCTGATTTCCGAGGCGGTCGCCATGAACATCATGGCCGGCATTACCGGCTCGTCTTCCGGTGGTCTCAGTATTGCGTTGCAGACCCTGGGCGCAGACTACCTGCGCATGGCCAATGAAGCCGGCATCAGCCCGGAACTGCTGCACCGGGTCGCTGTGATGGCCGCCGGCGGCATGGACACACTGCCCCACTGTGGCGCGATCATTACACTGCTGGCGATTTGCAAGCTGACGCATCGCGACTCTTATAAAGATATCGCCGCTGTAACGATCCTGGTGCCCCTGCCTGCGCTGATCATTGTGATTACGCTGGGCACCCTGTTCGGAAGCTTTTGAAGAATAGTTTGATGTAGGGTCTGGCCTCACGTGCACCCCAAACTCGGGGTCGAGGCATTGATACGGACCTCAATATGCAAGCAGAAACGCCTTAATCGCTGCCGATTAAGGCGTTTTTTTATGACTGACTATTCGATAGTGATATTTTCTCGCTTGATCAGGTCGGCC
>JBAZPE010000223.1:0-4847 GCA_041648375.1 Burkholderiaceae bacterium
AATGCCTGGGCCATGGCAAATGGTTGCATCCGCGTGTACGCCGGGTTGATGGATAAAATGACCGATGCCGAAGTGCAAGGCGTGATCGGCCATGAAATGGGTCACGTTGAATTGGGCCATAGCCGCAAGTCCATGCAGACCGCCTACACCGTGTCGGCCGCGCGCGAACTCGCCGGTGCAACGGGCAACGCTGCCGTAACCGCCTTGAGCGCATCGCAAGCTGGTGATCTGGCCGAGAAGTTCATCAATGCTCAGTATTCGCAAAGCCAGGAGAGCGAGGCCGACGTCTATGCCTACGACCTGCTGAAGTCGAAGAAACTGAACACCGGTGCACTGGTCAGCGCCTTCAACAAGCTGGCCGCCATGGACGGTGGCGCATCAAGCTCGATGATGAGCAGCCACCCCGCGTCGTCCGACCGTGCCGCCAAGATCCAGGCCCGCATCGACGCCGACAAAAAGTAAGGTCATCCTGACGGGAAATGCGCCGTTTTCGGGCGGCGCATGAACGGCGGGTCAACTTCCGGTAAACTAGCCGGTTGATCCGCCATATTCCTACACTTTTCCGAAATAGGTCTTTGCATGCAGCCTGTGGTTGAAACCGTTTCTGGCCTGGAGCGCCGTGTCGATCTGACCGTTTCCGTAGCCGACGTTGAAAAAGAAGTGCAATCGCAGCTCAAGCGCGTTGCCCGTACCGCCAAAGTTCCGGGTTTCCGCCCGGGCAAGGCGCCATTGGCGATGCTCGAGCGCAGCCATGGCCCCGGCATTCGCTACGACGTCATCAATAGCCAGGTCGGCGGTGCGTTCGAAGCAGCTGTGAACGACGCCAAGTTGCGCGTCGCAGGTGCGCCTTCCCTGGCGCCCAAGACAGAAGGCGTCGAAGACGGTTCGCTCGTGTTCTCTGCGACCTTCGAAGTCTATCCCGAGGTGTCGGTGCCCGATTTGTCCGCGCTGGCAGTCACGCGTTCGCAGACCGATGTGGGCGATGCTGAAATCGATCGCACCATCGACGTGCTGCGTAAGCAGCGCGCAACGTTCGAGCCCGCGCAGGATCACGCAGCCGAAGACGGCGACCGTGTCACGCTCGACTTCGCAGGCACCATCGACGGTGTGCCGTTCGAGGGTGGTCGCGCTGAAGATTTCCCGTTCGTGCTGGGTCAGGGCCGTATGCTTCCCGAGTTCGAGCAAGCTGCCAAGGGTCTGAAGGCAGGGGAACAGAAAGTGTTCCCGCTGACGTTCCCCGACGACTACCAGGGCGTGGAAGTGGCCGGCAAGACAGCCGAGTTCACGATCACCGCCAAGGAAGTTGCCAAGCCCGTGTTGCCTGAAGTCGATGCCGCGTTCGCGACCTCGCTCGGTCAAGCCGAAGGCGACGTCGAGAAGCTGAAGGCCGACATTCGCACCAACATCGAGCGCGAAGTCAAAGTGCGCGCGCAGGGCAAAACCAAGGCCAGCGTGATGGATGCACTGGTCGATGCTGCCAATTTCGACGTGCCGAAGTCGTTGGTCGACAGCGATGTGCAAACGCGCGTGGCCGCCGCCCGCGAAGAGCTCAAGCAGCGCGGTGTGCCCAACGCGGAATCCGTGCCTATCCCGGCAGAAGCTTTCGCCACGGAATCGCAGCGCCGCGTTCGTCTGGGTCTGTTGATCAGCGAACTGGTCAAGCAGGAAAACCTGCAAGCGACGCCCGAGCAAGTGCGTGCCCGCATCGAAGAGTTCGCTCAGAACTACGAAGATCCGGCACAAGTGGTCAGCTATTATCTGGCTGATCGTCAGCGCCGCTCGGAAATCGAAGCAATCGTGCTCGAGGACAATGTCGTTGCCCACGTTCTGGCCAAGGCCAAAGTGACTGACGAGAAAGTAGCCTTTGAGCAGTTGATGGGAATGGAGTAAATATGAACCGCTTCACCGATTTCTACGCTTCCATGCACGGCGGTGCGTCCGTGACGCCTACCGGCCTGGGCTATATCCCCATGGTTGTCGAGCAGTCGGGCCGGGGCGAGCGTTCGTATGACATCTATTCGCGTCTGCTGCGCGAGCGTCTGATATTCCTGGTCGGACCGGTCAATGACCAGTCCGCCAATCTCGTGGTGGCCCAGTTGCTGTTCCTCGAGTCGGAAAATCCTGACAAAGATGTGTCGTTCTACATCAACTCGCCGGGTGGGTCGGTGTATGCAGGCATGGCGATCTTCGACACCATGAACTTCATCAAGCCTGACGTCTCCACCTTGTGCACGGGTCTGGCTGCCAGCATGGGTGCTTTCCTGTTGGCTGCTGGCAAGAAGGGCAAGCGGTTCACCTTGCCCAACTCGCGCATCATGATTCACCAGCCATCGGGCGGTGCGCAGGGTCAGGCCACCGACATTCAGATCCAGGCACGCGAAATCCTCGATCTGCGTGAGCGTCTGAATCGCATTCTTGCAGACAACACCGGGCAGAGTATCGAGCGCATCGCGGTCGATACCGAGCGCGACAACTTCATGTCTGCCGAAGATGCTGTATCGTATGGGATAGTGGATCAAGTGCTCGCCTCACGGGCCAGCAACCCCTGATCCTGTATTAGTACGTCGCCAACACAAAAGAGCGGGCTGGCGAGAGCGGCCCGCTTTATTACTTCAGAGTTCGATTACATATGTCTGATAAAAAAGGATCGGCCGAAGCCAAAGTGCTGCATTGCTCCTTTTGCAATAAGACTCAGCATGAGGTGCGCAAGCTGATTGCGGGCCCCTCCGTGTTCATCTGCGATGAATGCATCGACCTGTGCAACGACATCATCCGCGAAGAAGCCCAGGCGACCGCGCGTGCTGCCATTCGGTCCGAGCTGCCCACACCGCTGGAAATCAAAACCTTCCTCGACCAGTACGTCATTGGTCAGGATTCGCCCAAACGCACGTTGGCGGTGGCTGTTTACAACCACTACAAGCGCATTCGTCATGGCGAGATCAAGGGCGACGAAGTCGAGCTGTCCAAGAGCAACATCATGCTCATCGGTCCCACCGGCTCGGGCAAGACCCTTCTGGCGCAGACCCTGGCACGGATGTTGAACGTGCCCTTCGTCATGGCCGACGCCACCACGCTGACAGAAGCGGGTTATGTCGGCGAGGACGTCGAGAACATCATTCAGAAGTTGCTGCAGAACTGCAACTACGAAGTCGACAAGGCGCAGCGCGCCATTATCTATATCGACGAAATCGACAAGATTTCGCGCAAATCTGACAATCCGTCCATCACGCGTGATGTGTCGGGCGAAGGCGTGCAGCAGGCGCTGCTCAAGCTGATCGAGGGAACGGTTGCTTCCGTGCCGCCGCAAGGGGGGCGCAAGCATCCGAACCAGGATTTCGTTCAGGTCGATACCACCAACATTCTTTTCATCGTCGGCGGTGCGTTCGACGGGATGGAAAAGGTCATTCGCGATCGGACCGAAAAGTCCGGCATCGGTTTTTCCGCGTCGGTGCGTACGAAGTCCGAACGTGGCGTGGGCGAGCTGTTCAGCGAAGTCGAGCCCGAGGATCTGATCAAGTTTGGTCTGATCCCCGAGCTGGTCGGGCGTTTGCCCGTCGTGGCCACACTTGACGAACTAGACGAATCGGCTCTGGTCGACATTCTGACGCAGCCCAAGAACGCGTTGATCAAGCAGTTCCAGAAGCTTTTCGCGATGGAAGGTGCCGAGCTCGACGTGCGTCCGGCAGCACTGTCGGCCATTGCTCGCAAGGCGCTCAAGCGCAAGGCGGGGGCACGCGGATTGCGTTCCATCATCGAGGCATCCTTGCTCGATACCATGTACGACTTGCCGTCGCAGGGCAACGTGACCCGGGTGGTCGTTGACGAAAATGCCATCGAAGGCGATGGCAAGCCTTTGTTGATATACGCCGATGACGCCAATCGCGCCACGTCGTCCGACAGAAGCGAGATTCGCGACGCCGCCGCCTGATCCCTGGGCTTTCGATGCGCGGTATAGGCGTAATATAGTATTTGGGGCCGTAATCCTCCTGGATGACGGCCCCTTGATTTTCAGGCTATTGTTCCCATATGCCTCATAGTCGCCGCGTAATGCACTGCCTGGTTTACGCGATTTGATATAGAGTCTTTCGAGGACACCCTTATGTCTGGCACCCAGACCCTTCCCTCCGATCCGATCGATCTCCCGTTGTTGCCCTTGCGCGACGTCGTGGTGTTCCCCCATATGGTCATCCCGCTGTTTGTGGGCCGCCCGCGCTCCATCAAGGCGCTGGAAGTGGCTATGGAAGCCGGTAAAAGCATCATGCTCGTGGCACAGAAATCGGCTGGCAAGGATGATCCTTCCCCCGAAGATGTGTATGAGATCGGCTGCGTGGCCAGTATCCTGCAGATGCTGAAACTGCCCGATGGCACCGTCAAGGTGCTGGTCGAAGGCGCCCAGCGCGCTCGCATCACGCACGTCGAGGATGCCGACACGCACTTCACCAGCCAGCTGGTGCCTATCGCACCCGACACGCTCCAGGGCTCTGAAACCGAAGCCTTGCGTCGCGCCATCGTTGCTCAGTTCGAGCAATATGTGAAGCTGAACAAGAAGATTCCGCCTGAAATTCTGACCTCGCTGGCCGGTATAGACGATGCCGGCCGCCTGGCTGACACCATCGCGGCGCATTTGCCCCTGAAATTGGAGCAAAAGCAGAAGATGCTTGAAGTGTTCGGCACCGCTGAGCGTCTTGAGGCGCTGCTCACCCAGCTCGAAACCGAAATCGACATTCTTCAGGTCGAGAAGCGGATTCGCGGGCGCGTGAAGAAGCAGATGGAAAAGAGCCAGCGCGATTATTACCTGAACGAGCAGGTCAAGGCGATTCAGAAAGAGCTGGGTGAAGGCGAAGATG
>JBAZPE010000224.1:0-4842 GCA_041648375.1 Burkholderiaceae bacterium
CCCTGCACAGAAGCCGCGAGGCTGAGCCAGCAATACTTCGCTATCGGCGGCAGGCAACATCGGATTCATTCAGAGCACTCCCAAAATGGCCACTTCCAGCGTTAATGCAGTGCCTGCAAGCGGATGATTGAAGTCAAAAAGCGCTGCCTCGTCATCAAAAGATTTGAGCACACCCGAGTAACGGCCGCCGTTGGGCGCGGTGAACTCGACCAGATCACCTGGCTTGAACCCGGCATCAGATGCAGCATGCTCATTGAGCAATCGCAGGCTCACGCGCTGCAGCAATTCCGGGTTGCGTTCGCCATAGGCCTGATCAGCCGGCAGCGTGACAGAGAACCGGGCGCCCTCTTCGCGGCCGACGAGCACCGCTTCCATACCGGGCGCCCACTGCCCCATGCCGAGCTGAAGCGTGCCCGGACGACCATCGAAGGTGTCGGAAAACACGGTCCCCTCCCCCTCACCGGAAGCCAGCACGATGCGATAGTGCAGGGTCAGGTAGGAATCCGGACGGACAAAAACATTCATTTCATTGGAGGGTGCGGTCAAGATTCTGTCACCGTTGAGGCCTTGAGTAATACGTGATTTTAGAACGATCAGATGAGTTTGCCCGAAATACCCCTGCCGCCCCCTGATGCAGCACGCGTCGGACCGATCGGGCCCCCTGGCGATGGAGCGCGATCGGACAGGCCCCGGGAGCGCCTGATGCGGCATGGTGCGCAGGTCCTTACCGATGCGGAGCTGCTTGCCATCATGTTGCGAACCGGCAGCAACAAGGTGCCTGTCGTGCAACTCGGGCAGACCCTCATTGAACACTTCGGCAGCTTGCGCAGCCTGCTCAGCGCCAAAGCCTCCTTGTTGCTGCAGGTGCACGGCCTGGGCATCGCAAAAGCCTGCCAGATCGCGGCCATATCAGAGCTGGCGCGACGCGGCATCGCAGAAGAACTCTCGCAAGGTTGTGCGATGTCCAGCCCGGAACGGGTCGAGCGCTACTGTCAGTCCATCCTGGCGCACCGACGGGTGGAGCACTGCATTGCGCTCTACCTGAATGCACGCCTGCAGCTCATTGCCTGCGTCGAGCTTGCGCGCGGCACGGTATCGGAGGCCGTGGTCTATCCACGAGAGGTCGTGAGCGGCGCGCTCGAACACAACGCCACGGCGGTCATCCTGGCGCACAACCATCCGTCAGGAACCCTCGCGGCAAGCCAGGCCGATATCTCACTGACCAAAAAGATCGCCTCTGCGCTGACGCTGGTCGACATACGATTAATCGACCATCTGATCATCGCGGGCCATCGCAGCGTGTCGATGGCTCAGAGCGGGCAACTCTAGGACGCTTGCCGTGGCGCAGAAGCCACGCCCACCTGCTTGCCTGAAGCGCGATCATGCTAGAATGCGGGGTTGATTTTTGGATACGTTGCCGGAAATCGGGCTCGACCCGATACCATGCCTAGCGGCCAGTGCCGCTTTTGCGCCTTCCGGCTGGCGACCCGTTTACCCTTAGGAAAATTGTCATGAAGACAGGCATTCACCCCGAATACCGCGAAGTCGTGTTTCTCGACCAGCAAACCGGCAACAAATTCATCAGCCGTTCGACGCTGCACAGCCGCGAACAGATCGAGATCGATGGCAAGAGCTACCCGCTCTTCAAATGCGATGTGACCTCAGAATCGCACCCCTTCTACACCGGCGCCCAAACGCGCATTGTCGAAACCGGCCGCGTCGAGAAATTCCGCGCTCGTTTCGCTCGCACCGCAGGTACCGTCAAGTCGGGTAGCTGATCGTCGCGCCGAAGCGTCCTCGGCAGTCATGAGGATGCGTCGCGACAATCGGTCCGCAAGCAGGCTGATGTCATGGCCTGCCTCAAAGAGCAGCCTCGGGGCTGCTCTTTTCTTTCGCGACACCTCACACGGTTTGCGATAACGCCAGGTCGGTTAAATTAATCCCGTGTCTCCATCCGAACTTTCCACGCCTGCCCGCCTGACTGCCTCGGCCACTGCAAAGCTGCCGCGGATCGTGCTGCTCGTCCTGCCGTTTCTCTACATCGTTGCAGGTCTGTTCATTCGCGATCCGTGGAAAACCGACGACGTGGTGGGCCTGGCCACGATGTTGACGGCCGTGCGCGAAGGGGGCGTGGCCTGGCTGCTGCCGCAGGTCGGTCACCTCGCCTACGCTCAGGATGGCCCCCTGATCACCTGGGTGGGTGCTGCCCTGATGTGGCTGCTCGGGCCCAGCATCGGCTATATCCAGGCGGGTCGGCTACCCAATCTGCTGTGGTTCGGACTGGCGTCTGCGTGCGTCTGGTATGGCACTTATCTGATCGGGCGCAGACAGGAGGCACAACCCCTGGCCTTGCCTTTCGGTGGCGAGCCCCATGCCCGCGATTACGGGCGCATGCTGGCAGACGCCGCGCTGCTGTTGATGATTGCCACCGTCGGCATTCTGCAGCAACTCCACGAAACATCGACCACCCCAGCGATTCTGGCGTGTCACGCCCTTGTGTTTTATGCCTGGGCTCGGATGCTGGACCGCCCCTTGAGCGGCGCCCTGACCCTGGGAGTGGGCCTGGCCTTGAGTTTTCTGGCTCGCGGGTGGGTCGGCATGCTTCCCGTGCTACTGGCCACCCTGCTGATCTTTCTGCCCAGGGGGCCGTTATGGCCTGCCAAAAAATGGCTGCTGCTCGCCATCGGCCTGGCCGCGGCCATCATTGTTCTCTGGTGGAGTGCAGCCGCGCAAGCAAGTGACTACTGGGTGCGCAATTGGAAGTTGTGGAGCAGGGCACAGTTCACCTGGCCCGTCTTCGAGTCGTGGGGACGCGCCGTTCGGGATCTGTCCTGGTATCTGTGGCCGACCTGGCCGTTGGCGTGCATGGCCATCTGGCGCTGGCGCGCGTGGTTCCGCGCGCCTCACGTCTGGATGCCCACGGCGCTGTTGACCGCGGGCCTGCTCACGCTGCTCACCCTGGACAATCCCTCTCAGAGCGACTTTGTCGGGCTGGCACTGCCGTGCGCCGTACTGGCTGCATTTGCGCTGCCCACACTGCGTCGCGGCATCGTCAACACGCTGGACTGGTTTGCGATCATGGTGTTCTCCGTCACCATTCTGACGGCCTGGCTAGGGTGGATTGCCCTGCACCTGGGATGGCCGCCCAAGATTACCGCCAACATTGCACGCCAGACGACAGGCTACGTGGCCGAGATTTCGTGGCTGGCGCTGGTGGCAGGCCTGATCGTTACCGGGTTCTGGGCATTCTTGGTCAGTTGGCGACTCAGAACACGACCTGCCGAGCTCTGGCGCGGCACCATGCTTTCCGCCTGCGGTCTCTCGGCCACATGGATCCTGCTGGTGCTGCTCTGGCAACCCGCGGTCGATTACGCACGCAGCTACCGTGTCGTGTCAGGTGAGCTCAAGCAGGCGATCGACGAAAACGTGCGTCCCGGTGAATGCATGCGCGGCGTCAGCCTGGGTAGCGGTCAACGGGCATCGTTCCTGGTCTTCGATAATCTGACGTTCACGTATGACGCCAAATGTGCCATCGTTTTGCAGCAGACTTCCAAAAAGTCGATGAAGGATGATGTCCATGCCTACCGCGACGGTGTGCAGGTCCTGTGGGAAGGTGGCCGCCGCGCCGATCGTGACGAGTGGTTCCGCCTGCTTCGCACTACCCCTTAAATGACACCTGCAGTCGCCTCCACGGCCACCTTCGCACAAACGCTTGCACGCATCGCACGCCAGGCCTGGCCGGTGCTGATCAGCCAATGGGCGGGAATTTCCTACGGTGTACTGGACACCGCCATGACCGGCCATGCGGGCCCCACCGCCCTGGCTGCCATGGCACTGGCCGCATCGATCTACATTACGATTTTTGTGGGTTTGATGGGCGTGGTGCATGCCCTCATACCCATCATCGGCCAGCATTTCGGCGCGCGTCGGCTCGACGATGTCGGGGCGGCCTGGGGTCAGGGCGTGTGGCTGGCGCTGGGATTGTCGGTCGTGGGCGCCCTGCTCATGGCATTTCCCGACATGTGGCTCTCGTTCTCGGGTGATATCGCCCCCGACGTGCGGCAGAACATCACTTCATATCTCCATGCCCTCATTCTGGCACTGCCCGCTGCCTTGGTTTTTCGCACCATCTATTCGCTTGGTACAGCAGTGTCGCGACCTAAACTGGTCATGCTGATCGGGCTGGGCAGCGTGGCGATAAAGGCAGCGCTGAATTACGCCTTCATCTATGGCGCATGGGGATTTCCTGAGCTGGGTGCCGCCGGTGCCGGGCTATCCACGGCCGTCGTGTACTGGCTGAGCGTGGCAGCGGGCCTGCTGATCATATGGCGCGATCCGTTTTATCGGAAATTCAGGCTGCGGATCGGCAGACCGGACTGGAAAATTCTCAAGGAACTGCTGCGCCTGGGCATCCCCATGGGTGGGTCCTATCTCGTGGAGGTCTGCGCCTTCACCTTCATGGCGCTGCTGGTGGCACGGGAAGGCACGTTCGTATCGGGTGGCCATCAGATCATGTCGAATCTGGCCGCCTTGTGCTACATGATGCCTATGGCGCTCGGCGTGGCCACCGCGTCACTGACCGCGCAGGCGGTGGGTGGTCAGGATCACGCCCTGGCCAAACGCATCGCACTGGGCGGCATGGTGCTGGGGGTACTGGGGGCGGTGCTGACGTCGGCCATCCTGTTGGGTGGCCAGGCAAAAATCATCGCCGCCTACACCAACAACGCAGACATCGCGATGGTGGCCGCGACGCTGCTGCCGATGATTCCCCTGTTTCATCTGTTCGACTCGATGCAATGCATCAACTCTTATGTGCTGCGCGCCTACAAGATCGCGGTCGTT
>JBAZPE010000225.1:0-4841 GCA_041648375.1 Burkholderiaceae bacterium
CTCAATGACGAACAGCCCGACTGAACTGAAGGCACCCACCAGACACAGCGCGGCGAAGAACACGATGGCGGGCACTTGAGGGCGTCGCGGCAAGCCTAACGCGTACCCGGCATAACACAGTGACGCAGCGAGTACATACAGGTCGCCTACGTTGAACGTCATGTCCGCCAGCATCAGCGGTTGACCACGCGTGGCAATCCACACGATCCCCAGCAGGGTCAGCGCCACGCCTGCCATGGCGCCCACGCTTGAGCGCACACGCAGGAACAGAAAACCGCCGGCAATGACAAAAATGGGTATGGCCCCCTGGATGATGCTCAGATTGACGCCCGATGTGTGGCTGGCCGCGACATAGAGCAGGCCCCCGAACGCGGTCAGGCCGATCGACCCCATCAGCACCAGGTAGCGCCAGCGCGGCACCAGCGTTCGCCAGTGCGCCGAGATGTCCCTGCGTGCGAACAGCCACAGCGCGCAGAAGCACAGCACCCACCTGAAGAATGTGAGGGTCATCGGAGACACTTCGCCCACCGCCAGGCGGGCGGCAACCATATTGCCGGCCCAGCACAGGGCGGTGAAGGACAACAGCGCATAGGCGCGTGTATTTGAAGCCAGAGGACGTGACACGGTGAGGTTCGAATGGGAGCAACACAACGTTGTAGCAAAAAATCGTGCGCGCCATGGCCGGGCCATGCCGGGCCATCACCGAATGCGGTATTCCTATCGGGTGCTGCATGGCCACCACTTCATGGGAAACGACGCATCGATTTAGCGCTAGGACTAACCCGTGGTTGCCCCAAAAATCGTTGACACCTAAATGAAAGGTTTCTAGTCTCAACGCACTGCCTGCGATTGATGGCGCACTGCAACACCATCGCATCGGCCTTGCACTGTCTATCCCAAAATGGAGTTCGCCATGCTTGCCCGTCGTAGCCTTATCGCCGCCGCCTGCGCGGTTTTTTCTTTGGCAGCCTTGTCCGGTCAGGCATACGCCCAGACCAAGTGGGATCTGCCAACGGCCTATCCGTCCACTAACTTCCACACCGAAAATATCGTCCAGTTCGCCAAGGACGTCGATACCGCCACGAATGGTCAGTTGAAGATTCAGGTGCACCCGAATGCGTCATTGTTCAAGGCGACCGAGATCAAGCGCGCAGTGCAGGGCGGGCAGGCGCAGATCGGTGAGGTGCTGCTGGCGAACTATCAGAACGAGTGGCAGATCTTCGGGCTGGACAGCCTGCCGTTCCTGGTCGACGGGTATGACGCCGCTTTCAAACTCTACCAGGCGCAAAAGCCTGCTCTGGTGAAGCGTTTTGCCGATCAGAACATGGTGCTGCTGTACTCGGTGGCGTGGCCGCCTCAGGGCCTGTATGTGAAGAACAAAATCAACTCGCTGGCCGATCTGAAAGGCTCGAAGTGGCGCGCCTATAGCCCCGCCACGGGTCGCATCGCGCAACTGCTCGGTGCGCAACCCGTCACGATTCAGGCCGCAGAACTGTCGCAGGCGATGGCCACGGGCCTGATCGAGTCCTTCATGACTTCGGGCGCCACCGGCTTTGACACCAAGACCTACGAACACATCAAGAACTACTACAACTTCCAGGCCTGGTTGCCCAAGAACGCCGTATTCGTGAACAAAGCGGCGTTCGACGCACTGGACAAGCCCAGCCAGGATGCTTTGATGAAAGCCGCTGCCGACGCAGAGGCACGTGGCTGGAAAACATCGGCCGCGAAAGACATCGAGTATCTGGATCTGCTGAAGAAAAACGGCATCGACATCATTACCCCGCCTGAGGCCATGAAGAACGACATGCGCAAGGTGGTGGGCGACGTCATGCTCAAGGAATGGCTCGAGAAGACCGGCGCTGAAGGCCAGGCCATCATCGACGCCTATCGCAAGTAAATCGCTGCGACACAGCAACCACGTTTTTACCCACGGAACGCCCATGCGCCGCGCACTCAATTTTCTGTTCGATGCCATGGGTTACCTGGCGGGTCTGTTCGTCTTCGCGATTTTTGCATTGATGATTTATGCCTCCATCGGCCGCTGGCTGGAGTGGCCCACCAGCGATGTCAATGACATCGTGGCCTGGTTCTGCGCGGCCTCGGCCTTTCTGGCCATGGCGCATGCCTTCAAGAATGGCGATTTTGTTCGGGTGACGCTGTTGCTCGAGCACGTAGGGCCGTCTACGCGCCGGGTGATGGAGATCGTGTCGCTTGGATTTGCGGCCGTGTCGATAGGCTATCTGGCGTTCTGGGCGGGCCGCTTCACCTATGAGAGCTACGTCTTCGAAGACATGTCCACGGGCATGCTCTCCATTCCGATCTGGATTCCTCAAATGAGCTTTGTCATCGGCGCCGGCCTGTTCGCGCTGGCGGTGATCGATGAGCTCATCCTGGTGCTACGCGGCGAGACACCGACCTACACCCGCCGGGTGGCCGAGCGCCATGCCCAGGGCGATTTTTCCTCGGACATCTGACCTGATTCGAGTCCTCGCAGCTGACTTACGGAAATAGTTATGGACATGGTTGTTCTGGGTGGCATCTTGCTGGTGCTCATGATCGTCCTGCTCGCCGGCGGGATCTGGATCGCGATGACGCTGGCCATCGTGGGCTGGTTCGGTCAGGCGTTCTTCACCAACACTTTGCCAGGCAAGAACCTGTTCTCCTCGTTCTGGGAAAGCACGGTGTCCTGGGAGCTGGCCGCGCTGCCGTTATTTATCTGGATGGGTGAAATCCTGTTTCGCACCCGTCTGTCCGAGCAGATGTTCGAAGGATTGTCACCCTGGCTATCGCGCATTCCGGGGCGCCTGATGCACACCACCGTGTTGGGGTGTGGCGTATTCGGGTCCGTCTCGGGATCTTCCGCTGCCACCTGCGCCACGATCGCCAAAGTGGCGCTGCCTGAACTGATGCGCCGGGGTTATGACGAGAAGCTGGCCATCGGTTCACTGGCCACGGCGGGCACGCTGGGCATTCTGATTCCGCCGTCCATCACCATGGTGGTGTATGCGGTCGCTGCCGAGGCGTCGATCATCCGCATTTTCCTGGCGGGCTTTCTGCCGAGCTTTTTGCTCATGTTGCTGTTCTCAGGCTATATCGGCTGGTGGAGCTGGCGCAATCCCGACAAGGTGCCGCCAGCCGATGCGCCCACCACGTTCCGGGAAAAGATCTATAAGTCGCGCAACCTGATTCCGTGCGGACTGCTGATCGTGCTGATCGTCTGGGTACTGGTGGCGGGCTGGGCAACGGCCACGGAATGCGCCGCCTATGGTGTGCTGGGCTCGCTGATGATTGCGGCCAGCAACCGCGCGCTGACGTGGAAGAATTTCTGGGACGGCCTGATGGGGGCGACGCGGGTGTCATGCATGATCATGTTCATCCTGGCGGGCGCGGCATTCCTCACCAAAACGATGGCCTTCACCGGCATTCCACGCGAGTTGGCGGCCTGGGTCGACGCCATGAATCTCAGCCCCTATGCGCTGATCGCCGTGCTGGTGGTGGTGTATCTGATTCTGGGCACGGCACTGGACGGCATCTCGATGATCGTGCTGACCAGTGCAGTCGTGCTGCCCATGATCCAGGCTGCGGGTTTCGATCTGATCTGGTTCGGTATTTTTGTGGTGTTGCTGGTCGAGATTGCGGAGGTGACACCCCCTGTGGGGTTCAACCTGTTCGTGCTTCAGGCCATGACAGGCAAGGACAGCAATCTGATCGCCAAGGCAGCAATTCCCTTCTTCTTCTGCCTGATCGTGTGCATCATCGCCATCACCGTGTTCCCGCAGATCGTCACCATCCTGCCGGATCTGGTGATGGGACCGGAACTCAAGCGGTAATCATGCAGCTACGGTGTGATGCGAAACGGGCCCGTGCGGGCCCGTTTTGTCGTCATCACTCCCCGAGGGAAGGCTGATCGCCGCGTCAGGTGCTCGCCGTCCCGCGGCATGCCCGCTGGCGCGGCGGCACGATTCACCTTAGCTGCGGCTGGTCACTTCCAGCAGGTGGTAGCCGAACTGGGTCTTCACCGGGCCTTGAACCACGTTCAAGGGCGCGCTGAACACCACGGTGTCAAATTCCTTGACCATTTGGCCGGGACCAAAGGTACCCAGGTTGCCACCATCACGGCTGGACGGGCAGCTGGAGTTCTCTTTTGCGACTTGTGCAAAGTCGGCACCGCCTTCGATTGCGGTCTTCAGTTCATTGCACTTGGCTTCGGAGGAAACCAGTATATGACGGGCAGAGGCTTGGGCCATGAGTGTGTACTCCTTTCAGGTTAGTTCATCAGGTTAACCCGATTGGCGCCCCGTTGTCGTTTACGGGCTGCAACATGGTTACCATGGGGCATGCGCCTATATCTCCTACTTCTCCTTATTGTCCTGCCCTGTGTGGTCCTGTATCTGCTTTATGGCCGTGCCTATCTGTGGGCGTACCGGTCTGCCAGGTGGGGCGATCTGGACGCACTGGTCCCGGCCGACGACGCGATGGTGGCGCAGGGGCCGGCACCACTTGCGGTGCGCCGCAAGGCCACGCGTGCGGAACGTCTGGCACTGGGCATGCCCATGCGCTGCGGCATATTGACGGTGCTCGTGATTCTGTCGGCCTTCGCATCCATCGCCCTGTTGGCTCCCCAAGACGTTGAGCTCGCACCTTTTGGCGTGTTTGCCTGCGTGGTGCTGGCTGGCTGTGCCGCCTTGTTCGTGTGGCTCGATCGCGTGCCCTCTGCGGGCGAGATACGCGGCATGCGTGGTGTTCTGGCGCTGCCCGATGATGGGCCGGCCTACGTGCCGCAGGGTGGCCTGCTGGTGGGGGGGGTGCCTGTGCTGTATCCCTTGCACTGGATGCCA
>JBAZPE010000226.1:0-4833 GCA_041648375.1 Burkholderiaceae bacterium
AATCGAGCTCGACCCTCGCGGCCGTTCGTTGGCACCGTGAAAATGGACCCGACGTGCGTCACACTTTCTGACTGATTCCGCGCTTTCTGTCGGCGCGGTCGCTCAAGAATCGAGATACGACGGCCTTGTGCTCTTGCCCGCACAGCAGCTCGGCTTGCAGCGCAGCCGCTTGCTCAAGTGCTGCGGGAAGTGTGCTTTCTGCCGCGTCCAGCACCAGGCGTCGGGCCATGCGCAAGGCACGAGGCGGGTTTGCAGCGATCCTGCGCGCCATCTGCATCACCGCTCCATCGAGGTCGTCACGTGGCACGACACGCGCGACCAGACCGATTTCCAGTGCCGATGCGGCGTCGATGAACTCGCTGGTCAGCGTGAGCTCCAGGGCTTTGCTGCGGCCCACGATTCGAGTCAGAAACCACGCGCCACCAATGCCCGACACCAGCCCCAGGCGCAGAAAGCTCTCGGCAAAACTGGCAGCGTCACTTGCCATGCGCATGTCGCACATCAGACTGAGGTCGCATCCTGCCCCGACCGCAGCGCCATTGACTGCCGCAATGGATGGAATCTTCAGCGCGTCAAAGGCGAGCGTAATGCGATGCAGGCTGGCCTTTAGGCGCACCTCGATGTCGGCCACGGTTCCCTGCATGAGATCCGAACCATTCTGCATATCCTTGACGTTGCCGCCCGTGCAGAAGTATTTGCCTGTCGAGCGCAGAACAAGGCAGTGCACGTCTGCCATGGCATTGGCGTTTTCCAACGCTTCGGCCAGCGCTCGGGCCATGGACACCGACAACGCATTGCCGGTTCCGGGATCATTCAGACTGAGCACCAGCACCCCATCTGTCACCTCGGTCTGGATCAGGTGGTGAGTGCCAATCGACGTGGTGCCGCGGGTGGCGGATGTATTCATAGCGTGTTCCCCCTTACTTGAACGTGCCGCTGGCGGCAGTGACGTCACTGGGTTCGAAGCCCAGTTCCGCAAGGATCTCGGTCGTGTGCTGACCCAAGGTGGGCGCGGCGACGTCCTGATGGCTTGTGCGGCTGGCATGTGCCGGCCCAGGCACGAAACCTGGAAAACGAACGCGGCCTGCTGTGGGGTGTTCGACAAAGGAATCTATGCCGCTTGCTGCGAATTCGGGTGAACGCACAACGTCGCCATAACTGGCCACCGGGGCGCACAGAATATCGGCCTGCGACAATCGACGAACCCATTCGCTGGTTTCGCAACACAACAGTCGTGGCGCGAGCGCCTGGCGCAAGGCGTCGCGATTGCTGACGCGATCTTCGTTCGTCGCGAAGCGAGGGTCCAACGCCAGCGAAGGCAACTGCAGTAGCGTACAAAGCGCATGCCAGCGCCCAGGTTGATAGGCTGCGATCATGATCCAACCGTCCCGCGTTGCAAAGGCCTCGTTCGGGCTGGCATAAGGCGCTGCGCTACCGGTCTTCGCGGGCTCGACACCCGTGGCGAAGTAGGACGCGTAGGCTATTTGCTGAAGCATCAGCGTGGCGTTATACAGGCTGATGTCCAGCCACTGGCCTTGCCCGCTTTGGCTGGCCGCGTGATACGCCGCAAGTATGGAAATCGTGGCAAGGTAGCCTGCAGCCATGTCGGCCACGGGAACCGACATCTTCACAGGATCACCGCCCGCCACACCCACGGCACTCATCAGACCAGTGGCGGCCTGCATCACACCATCGACCCCGGGTCGATCGCGCAGAGGGCCTGACTGCCCGTATGCCGAGATCGAGCCATACACCAGGCCAGGGTTGCCTTGCGACACGGTGTCGTAATCCAAGCCCAGATCGCGCATCACGCCAGGTCGGAAGTTCTCCACGACAATGTCGGCGTCACGCATCAACCGCAGCGCCGCCTCATGGCCCACCGGCGTTTTCAGATCCAGCACCATGCCGCGTTTATTGCGATTGACGCTCAAGTGAATCGCGCTCTCGCCGTTGATCCAGGGAGGCCCCAGTCGGCGACCCATTTCGCCCTGCGGCGGCTCGACCTTGACGACATCGGCGCCCAGGTCTGCCAGCGTCATGGTGGCCACTGGCCCCGCCAGTACGTGCGAAAAATCGATGACCCGTACCCCACACAGGCTCTTTCTGAACATGCGATGCCTCCTCGTTGCCGTAGGCGCGCATGCGCCATTAGCGTCTTGTGATGGCATTCAGAATAGAGACGTGCACGCGTGCCGACAATCGACTTTACGGCCGTGATGCGTTGACTTTTTGTAAAGGGAAAGCGCCGTCTGCGAACGCGCTACTCGCCCTGCATGACCCCGCGCAGCCAATCCCGAAAGGCGCGCAATGCCCCGGTCTGAGAAGCGTGCGATGGCCAGGCGAAATAGTAGGTGTAGTGTTCCAGGTCCAGCGCCGGCTTGAAGGGCGCGACCAGTGATCCCTCTGCCAATTCTTTCTCGACCAGCGCGCGTTGTGCGATCGCGACCCCATGGCCTTCAAGCGCGGCCTGGTAAGCCAGGAGCGACGTTTCGTACTTCATGCCGCGCGCCGAGTCGACCTTGTGCAGGCCGGCCGCACGCAACCAGAGCGCCCAGTCGTCCGAGCGGGCCAGCGAATGCAGGAGCGTGTGGGCGGACAGCTGGGTCTTGGTGCGCAGTTGCAGCGACGGCGAGCAAACCGGTATCAGTACATTGGGCACCAGGCGCAGCACGTCCAGGCCCGGCCACTGACCATCACCCAACTGTATGCCCCCATCAATATCCTCGCGCTGAAAATCCAGTGGCTGAAAGGAGGTCATCACCTGCACATCAATATCGGGATTGAGTTGATGAAAGCCTGCCAGGCGTGGAATCAGCCAGCGCACGGCGAATGTCGCAGGCGATCTGATGCGCAACGTGCTGCGCCCCCGTCGCTCGGTGGTGATCGCCGAGGTGGCCTGCCTCAACCCGCTGAACAGCGGAATCAGCTCGGACAAATAGCGCGCGCCTGCGGGGGTCAGAACCAGCGTGCCGCGCACCCGATTGAAAAGTGGCGTGCCCAGATAGGCTTCCAGGGCGCGCACCTGCCTGCTGACCGCCGCCGGTGTCACCGAGAGTTCATCCGCAGCCCGGGAGATGCTCAGCAACCTGCCTGCGGCCTCAAACGCACGCGCAGGGTTCAGGGGAGGTAACAGGTCGCGGCGAGCCATGGTGAAGTGACTTTGGAGAGGGAGTCGCAACTATAGCGCTGCCACGCCCCTCTTCCACCCTCATATCAGGCAGAGAGCTCCGCCCGAACGATTGCAGCCCCTGCGGCGAGCGCACTGAGCTTGCCGTTTGCGACCCGACGGGACAACGGCGCCATGCCGCAGTTCGTGCAAGGATAAAGCTTGTCGGCATCCACGAACTTCAGGGCTTTGCGCAACGTGTTCGCGACCTCTTCTGGCGTTTCAATGGTATCGCTTGCCACGTCAATCGCACCGACCATGACCTTCTTGCCACGAATGAGCTCGATCAAATCGATGGGCACATGCGAGTTATGGCATTCCAGCGAGATGATGTCGATACTAGATTTCTGCAGCTTGGGGAAAGACTCCTCATATTGACGCCATTCCGATCCCAGCGTTTTCTTCCAATCGGTGTTCGCCTTGATGCCGTAGCCGTAGCAAATATGGATAGCGGTTTCGCACTTGAGCCCCTCAATGGCCCGTTCCAGGGTGGCGATTCCCCACTCGTTCACCTCGTCGAAGAACACATTGAATGCCGGCTCATCGAACTGGATGATGTCCACGCCTGCAGCCTCAAGCTCCCGGGCTTCCTGATTAAGAATCTTGGCGAACTCCCACGCCAGCTTCTCGCGGCTCTTGTAGTGGGCGTCGTAAAGCGTGTCAATCATCGTCATGGGGCCAGGAAGCGCCCACTTGATGGGTTGTTTGGTTTGCTGGCGCAAGAACTTGGCATCTTCAACAAATACCGACTTCGGGCGGCTGACCTCACCCACGACGGTCGGCACACTCGCGTCATAGCGATCACGAATTCTCACGGTCTCGCGTTTCTCGAAATCGACGCCGCTTAGGTGCTCCACAAACGTGGTGACGAAGTGCTGACGGGTTTGCTCGCCGTCGCTGACGATGTCGATGCCTGCATGTTGTTGTTCTTGCAACGCCAGACGCAAAGCGTCCTGCTTGCCCTCGATCAGCTCCTGGTCTTGCAGTTTCCAGGGCGACCAGAGTTTTTCGGGCTGCGCGAGCCAGGAGGGTTTCGGCAAGCTGCCAGCGGTGGATGTAGGCAATAGTTTTTTCATATTCATGGGTCTCGTATATTTTTCGGTGATTAAAAGGCGTGATTGGCAGCCCAGCTTTCCAGCATGGCTTTGTATGGCTTGATGAAGCGCTCTTCTGCGAACTTGCCTTGCTTGACGGCTAACTGGCTACGCTCTTCCCGATCGTAGACAATCTGCGTCAAGGAGTAGTCCTGGTTCTTCAGGCTAGGCTGGTAGATGTTTGCAGCAACAGAGTTGGCGTTGTAAATCTCGGGCCGATATATCTTCTGGAACGTGTCCATCGTGCTGATGGTGCTGATCAGCTCGAGATTGGAGTAGTGGCCAAGCAGATCACCCTGGAAATAAAACGCCAGGGGTGCAGAACTCCCTGCGGGCATGAAGAAGCGAACTTCCATCCCCATCTTCTCGAAATACTGATCTGTCGAGGAGCGTTCATTTTGCTGGTATTCCACGCCCAATATGGGATGTCGGTTCTCCGTGCGATGGTAAACCTTGCTGCTCGAGGCGCTGATGCAGATGACAGGCGGTTTGCTGAAATGCGCTTTATAGGCAGGCGAATCGACAAAGTCCCTGAACAGCTTGCCGTGCAACTCACCAAAATCCTCTGGTGTG
>JBAZPE010000227.1:0-4830 GCA_041648375.1 Burkholderiaceae bacterium
CCGCGTGCACCCGTGTCCAGGACCGGTACGTTCTTGAGCAACGCCCCCACGAAATCCTTGGCTGCGCGGGGATCGTTATTGTTTTTTTCCAGGGCGTAGGCCCAGGCTGCCAGATAGTTCCAGCGAGCACCGCCTGACGTCTTTGGGTTAGGGGTGATGACAGACACGCCCGGCTTGATCAGATCGTCCCAGTCCTTGATCTGTTTGGGATTACCTTTCCGGACCAGAAAGACAATCGTGGATGTGTAGGGCGAACTGTTTTTTTGCAACCGCGTTTGCCAGTCGGCGCTCAACAGTCCGCGCTCGGCAATGGCGTCAATATCGTAGGCGAGTGCCAACGTCACCACGTCAGCATCCAAACCGTCAATGACGCTGCGGGCCTGGCGCCCAGAGCCACCATGCGATTGGCGAATGGTCAGATCGACACCGGCCGTGGCTTTGTAATGTTTGATGAACGCATCATCAATGGCACGGTAGAGCTCCCGAGTCGGATCGTACGAAACATTGAGTAGTGTTTGCTTGTCCTGAGCCAACGCAATCGTTGGCGCCGCAAAGGCAGCGCTGGTCAGCAACAGCGTCAGCGCTGCGATTCTTTTCAATGCCATGCTCACACTCCACAATTTTTTCGGTTGATGCAGTGTGACGATGGCGCATCCAAAACGGAACGAATCATTATTTGATTGCTCATCGCCTGCGGCAATATAGGAAAGCCGAAAAAAAAACCACTTCCGCAGAGAAGTGGTTTTTCGAATCGATTGCATTGTGTGCGCGACGCGCCGCAATCCGAGTCTTGCCAACTGTGGCCACACAACATGGATAGGGTTGCGAAGCAGGGCATACAGAGGCCCTCACCACGGGCCATCCCAACCGCAATCTACTTGTTAGGTTGCGGCGTCACACGCAAGTAAGGCCGGACAGCTTTGTAGCCCTTGGGGAACTTCTGCTTGATGACGGCCTCGTCCTTGAGGGAAGGCACGATGATGACGTCGTCACCATCCTCCCAGTTCACGGGCGTAGCCACACTGTGGCTATCGGTGAGCTGAAGGGAATCGATCACGCGAAGAATCTCGTTGAAGTTGCGTCCAGTGCTGGCCGGATAGGTCAGCGTCAGACGCACTTTCTTGGCGGGATCGATGATGAACACCGATCTGACGGTAAGCGTGGCGTTGGCGTTCGGGTGAATCATGTCGTAGAGCTCGGAAACCTTACGATCTTCGTCTGCAAGGATCGGAAAGTTCACCGACGTGCCCTGCGTTTCGTTGATGTCCGGCACCCATTTTCCGTGGGACTCCACGCTGTCCACAGACAAGGCCAGCACCTTGACATTCCGCCGGGCGAACTCGTCAGCAAGTTTTGCGGTGTAGCCCAACTCTGTGGTGCAAACCGGAGTGAAGTCGGCAGGATGCGAAAATAGCACACCCCATTTGTCACCCAGATACTCGTAGAACTTAATCGTGCCGACGGACGATTTTTGTTCGAAATCGGGGGCGGTATCGCCCAGACGCAGTGTGCTCATGAGGAAATTCCTGATCAGACAGTCAAAGACCCATGGTATCGACTCTTGCTAATCTCCGAAACCCCCGATTTCGAGCTTTCTATATTTCCATCAGTTATGAAAGCATTTAGTGGCCCGTCAGCATGCTGCCCGCTTGATCAGCCACATCGGCGGTCTCGATGGCGCTGGTGAAAGCGCGCGCTCGGGGGAGGATGTGAACCGCATAAAACGTGGCCGTGGCGAGCTTTTCCGCATCGAACTTGGCTGATCGTGTCGCTGTACCGCGGGCATCGCCCTCGCCAGCGACGACCAGCGCGCTGCGCACCATCTGCCACCCGCCATGCACCACGCCACACAGCATGAGATAAGGCACGCTGGCACCGAAGGCTGCCCGGATATTGGTCTGCGCGAAGGCAAGAATGTGCCCGATGCCTTGCTCGTAGGCATCGATCGCATCAGAAAATGGGGCGTGCAATCGCTTCAAGGATGCGCCGGCTTCTTTTTGCGAGGCCAGTTCCAGTGCAGCGAGTGTTTCCCGCATGGCAGCCACGAACGCATGCGCAGTTTGCCCACCGTCGCGCAAGGTCTTGCGGCCCACCAGATCGTTGGCCTGAATGGCAGTGGTCCCCTCGTAGATAGGCAGGATGCGTGCATCACGATAGAACTGTGCCGCGCCTGTCTCTTCGATGAAGCCCATTCCCCCGTGCACCTGAACCCCCAGCGAGGCAACCTCTACCGATGTCTCGGTGCTGAACCCCTTGACGACAGGGACCAGGTACTCGTAGATCGCCTGCTCGCGTGTGCGCACGAGCGGGTCTGCGTGGTGGCGCGACCGATCGCACGCGCCGGCCGCGACGTAGGCCACGGCCCGACTGGCCTCGGTCAAGGCGCGCATGGTCAGCAGCTGACGCTGCACGTCAGGATGGTGCACGATGGCGACCGGCCCACTGGAGCCCTCGATGGCACGCCCCTGAACCCGTTCGCGTGCGTAGGACAGCGCATGCTGATAGGCCCTCTCGCACAGTGCGATGCCCTGCTGCCCGACCGCAAAACGCGCCGCGTTCATCATGATGAACATATATTCGAGCCCCCGGTTCTCCTGCCCGACGAGTTCGCCCACGGCCCCTTCACCGACGTCGCCCTTACCACTGCCATAGAGCAGCACAGCGGTCGGGCTGCCGTGGATACCGAGCTTGTGCTCCAGCGATGCGCACCAGACGTCGTTGCGTGCACCGGTCGCACCCTGCTCATCGACCAGATACTTGGGCACGATGAACAAAGAAATGCCCTTCACGCCGGCCGGCGCATCCGGTGTGCGTGCCAACACCAGATGGACAATGTTCTCGGCCATGTCGTGCTCGCCGAAGGTGATGTAGATCTTCTGCCCGGTGATGCGATAGGTGCCGTTGTCCTGTGGCACGGCGCGGGTGGCCACCTGTGCCAGGTCAGAGCCTGCCTGTGGCTCGGTCAGGTTCATTGTGCCGGTCCACTCACCTGCGATCAGCGATGGAACGTAACGGGCACGCTGCGCATCGTTGCCGGCAGTGAGCAGCGCTTCGATCACGCCATCGGTGAGCAGAGGGCAAAGTGAAAAAGCCATGTTGGCTGCGTTGATGGCTTCGCACGAGGTTGCCGCCACGACCTTGGGCAGACCCTGCCCACCCCATTTCTCAGGGTGCGCCAGCCCCTGCCATCCGCCCTGGGCATACTGGCGAAAAGCGTCAGCGAACCCTGGGGAGGTTTGTACATGGCCGTCGCTCAGCATCGGTGGCTGGGTGTCACCCACACGGTTCAGTGGTGCCAGCACGCCCTCCACGAATCGCGCATTCTCGTTCAGTACCGCTTGAACCAGATCCGGAGAGAACGACTCGAAGCCGGGGAGCGCGAGGATATCGTCCAGCCCCGCCAATTCGTCGAGGCAGAACTGCATATCGTGTAGAGGAACGTGAAAGCTCATGATGTCTCCTGCGGTGCCGGTTGCGCGGCGCGCACCGGTCGTGTCATGGGGATGGCCTGAAATCAAATGGTAACGCCGATCACCCTGCCCACCACACAAAGCACACGCGAAGCCTTCGCCAGACGTGCGCTTGCCAAGAAAAATGCCCTGTTCACGCTAGGTGAACAGGGCATTGCGGTCGCGCATGCTGGAACAGACCAGCTATGACGAAATGTTGAACAGGGGCGTTTTAGCCTCCGGTCATGGCTGTCAGAGCGCCGACTCCAGCGCGGGAACGACCTGGAACAGATCGCCGACCAGACCATAGTCAGCCACGCCGAAGATCGGGGCTTCTTCGTCCTTGTTGATCGCAACAATGACTTTCGAATCCTTCATGCCGGCCAAATGCTGGATGGCACCCGAGATACCGATCGCCACATAGAGCTGAGGCGCAACGATCTTGCCGGTCTGACCGACCTGCCAGTCGTTGGGCGCATAGCCCGCATCCACCGCAGCGCGCGACGCGCCCAGCGCGGCACCGAGCTTATCGGCCAACGGATCGAGAATTTTGAAATTGTCGGCACTGCCCATGCCACGACCACCGGAGACGACCACGCGTGCGCCAGCGAGTTCAGGACGATCGCTCTTGGCCACTTCACGACCGACAAACGTGGACAGGCCCGAGTCGGCCACTGGGTCAACCGACTCGATGGCAGCTGAGCCGCCGTCTGCAGCCACGGGATCGAAACCGGTCGTGCGCACGGTCAGCACTTTGACGGCATCGCTGGCTTGCACAGTCGCAATCGCGTTACCGGCATAGATCGGCCGCTGGAACGTGTCGGGCGACTCGATGGCGATGATGTCGGAGATCTGTGCGACATCCAGCTTGGCCGCTACACGCGGGGCCACGTTCTTGCCCGAGGCGGTGGCGGGAAACACGATGTGGCTGTAGTTCGATGCCAACGCGAGGACTTGAGCGGCCAGGTTTTCGGCCAGCCCATCAGCCAGATGCGGTGCGTCGGCATGCAGCACTTTGGCCACGCCGGAAATCTTGGCTGCGGCTTCGGCGACAGCCTGGGCGCCTTTACCGGCGACCAGCACGTGCACATCGCCACCCAGCTTGGCGCCAGCGGCTACGGCATTGAGCGTTGCGCCCTTGAGCTCGACGTTGTCATGTTCGGCAATAACGAGTGTTGTCATAGTCAGATCACCTTCGCTTCGTTCTTGAGTTTGTCGACCAGTGCGGCTACATCCGCCACTTTGATACCGGCTTTGCGCGCGGCAGGTTCGACAACTTTCAGTGTTTTCAGGCGCGGGCTGGCATCGACACCCAGTGACTCAGGCGTTTCATTGTCCAACTGCTTCTTCTTGGCCTTCATGATGTTGGACAATGAAACGC
>JBAZPE010000228.1:0-4826 GCA_041648375.1 Burkholderiaceae bacterium
CATCATCGTCGCGCTGTTCGTCATGCGCGTGGTCGCCAGTCGCGCCGCGGCACGCAATGCCGCACCACCGCCGAAAGCAGAAGAAAAAACCCGCTCGCGCTGGGGCTCCCGCGGCCAGACGGGATCGCAGCAAGGCGCCTCGAACGACCGTGATGCCAGCGCAAGCAGCCATCGTGGCCCAGGCAACGGCAACCTGCGCCCGCCTGCCGGCCGCGCCCCCGACCCCACCCTCGGTGCGGCGGAACCCATGGTGCGCTGTGCCCACTGCGGCATCCACCTGCCCCGTTCCGAAGCCCTCATGAAAGCCGGCCAGACCTGGTGCAGCGATGCCCACGCCCAGTTGGGCGTGCGCCAGACCTGAACCGCGTCAGCGACACCATGGCCACCGTTTCCAGCACCGTGACACCGCGCCAGCGACTGGTGCTGGATCGTCACGGCTGGCTGGTGCCAAGCGAACAAGTCACGCTGGCCCCATCGCCCAATTGCGATCGTCGCCCTCCGGGCACGCAGGTGTCCCTGCTGGTCATGCACAACATCAGCCTGCCCCCCGGTCAGTTCGGCGGGCCTTATGTGCAGGCACTGTTCCAGAACACCATCGACCTGAACGCGCACCCCTGGTTCGTGAACCTCAAGGGCCTGCGCGTGTCGGCACATTTCTTCGTGCGACGTGACGGCAGCATCGTGCAGTTCGTCAGCACTGATGCACGGGCGTGGCATGCGGGTGTCTCGCGTCATGCCGGGCGCGAACGCTGCAACGACTTCTCGATCGGCATTGAAGTCGAAGGCACCGACACCGCGCCCTACCTGGATGCGCAATATGAAGCGCTGGGCGCGCTGTGGCCTGTGCTGGAAAGCCGCTATCCGCTTGCAGCCGTGCGCGGCCACGAGCACATTGCCCCCGTGCGCAAAACCGACCCGGGGCCGGCCTTCGACTGGCGCCGGTTTGGCGAAGTGGCAGGCGTGGCCCTCAGGCGGTTGCCGCCTGGGTAAGCTTGGCGGGCGCAAAACGCAAGCGCCGGCGCAGCGGGCGCAAAACGCAAGCGCCGGCGCAGCAGGCGCGCAGCGGGCGTTCGCACCGCATGCTACGTGGCGCACTCCCCTGACTGCACACAACAAACAAAAAGGCCATGCGCGCCAACCCAAAGGTCGCCACGCATGCCCTTAACTTGCCGCAGGACGCGCTTCGATCAGATCGTCAACACCGTGACACCCGATCGTCGCCGCGCCAAAGATCAGATTTTCAGCAGCAAGGTATTCAACCGCTTCACATAGCCCGCCGGGTCCGCAATCTGCGCACCTTCAGCCAACATCGCCTGATCCAGCAACACCGCTGCCCATGCATCGAAATCATCATCCGACGCCTGACCAATGCGCCCGATCAGCGGATGATCCGGGTTGATCTCCAGCACAGGCTTCACCACCGGCGCTTCCTGGCCTGCGGACTTCAGCATGCGCATCAGATGCGGGCTCAGTTCGTTATCGCCCACCACCACGCAAGCTGGCGAATCCACCAGACGCAGCGTCACGCGAACTTCCTTCACCTTGTCGCCCAGCGAAGCCTGCAAACGCTCGACCATGGGCTTGAACTGCTCGGCCACATCCGTTGCGCGCTTCTTCTCTTCTTCGTCGGCCAGCTGATCCAGATCCAGACCGCCCTTGGCCACCGACTGCAATGACTTGCCGTCGAACTCACGCAGGTACGACAACATCCACTCGTCCACACGCTCCCACAGCAAGAGCACTTCAATGCCCTTCTTGCGGAACACTTCCAGGTGCGGCGAATTCGCAGCAGCGGCAAACGTCTCGGCCGACGCGTAGTAAATCTTGTCCTGACCTTCCTTCATGCGCGACACATAGTCAGCCAGGTTCACCGTCTGCGCCTGCTCGCCCGTGTGCGTGCTGGCAAAACGCAGCAGCTTGGAAATGCGCTCCAGATTGGGTGCATCTTCACCCGTGCCTTCCTTCAGCACCTGACCAAACTCCGACCAGAACGTGGCGTACTCTTCCGGCTTGTTCTCGGCCAGATCTTCCAGCATCGACAGAATGCGCTTGGTCGACCCTTCACGAATCGCACGCACATCGCGGCTTTCCTGAAGGATTTCACGGGACACGTTCAGCGGCAGATCGGCTGAATCGATCACCCCGCGCACGAAGCGCAGGTACGACGGCAGCAGTTGTTCGGCGTCGTCCATGATGAACACGCGCTTCACATACAGCTTCAAACCCTTGCGGCCTTCGCGGTCCCACATATCCATCGGGGCGCGCTTGGGCACGAACAGCAACTGTGTGTACTCGCTGCGGCCTTCAACGCGATTGTGCGTCCATGCCAGCGGGTTGTCGTAATCGTGCGTAATGTGCTTGTAGAACTCCTGATACTGCTCGTCCGAGACTTCCGACTTGCTGCGAGTCCACAGGGCGCTGGCCTGGTTGACGGTCTCTTGCTCGTCATCCTTCTTCACCTGCTCGCCCTTCTCGCTGTCCCACTCTTCCTTGGCCATCAGAATCGGCAGGGAAATGTGGTCGGAATAGCGACGCAGAATCTCGCGCAACTTCCAGCCATTCAGGAACTCGTCTTCGTCTTCGCGCAGGTGCAACGTCACAGACGTCCCGCGCTCGGCACGCTCGATGGCAGCAATCGTGAACTCGCCCTGGCCGTCGGACTCCCAACGCACACCTTCCGAGGCAGCAGCGCCCGCACGGCGGCTTTCCACGGTGACCTTGTCGGCCACGATGTAGGATGAATAGAAGCCCACGCCGAACTGGCCGATCAGCTGAGCATCCTTCTGCTTGTCGCCCGTGAGCTTGGAGAAGAACTCGCGCGTACCCGAACGGGCAATGGTGCCCAGGTTCGAAATCGCCTCGTCACGCGACATGCCGATGCCGTTGTCGGCGATGGTGATCGTGCGTGCGTCCTTGTCATAGCTGATGCGCAGGGCCAGATCAGGGCCGCCTTCCAGCAGCTCGGGCTGGTCAATGGCCTCGAAGCGCAGCTTGTCGCAGGCGTCGGACGCGTTGGACACCAGCTCGCGCAGGAAAATCTCTTTGTTGCTATAGAGCGAATGAATCATCAGATGAAGCAGCTGCTTCACCTCGGCCTGAAAGCCCATGGTCTGGGCGCCGGCGCCCGCATCAGTCGTCGTATCGGTTTGGCTCATGGTGTGATATCTAGTCGGTCAAATGGCAAACAACGGCACACAAGTGCGCCTGGAACGAGGATTATGGGGGCACTGGCGAAAATTTCAAGACACGCTATAATTGCCGACTCACTTGATGTGTGGCACCGCCAAAGTGTCATTTAAGCGCATCAGCCTATGCCCGGGTGGTGAAATTGGTAGACGCAGGGGACTCAAAATCCCCCGCCGCAAGGCGTGCCGGTTCGATTCCGGCCCCGGGCACCATCTCTAAATCTTCTGCTAATTCAAGCCATTAGAAGATATCGCAGTCCAAGCCCCGCACCGGGGGATTTTCCTAAAATTGTGGTCAGGTACAGTTTCGGTACAGTGATGCGGCGTTAGCCTCATACGGAGTACTCATGGCTACGATTGCTAAGACTTCCTCGGGCACTTGGAAAGCCCTCATCCGCAAGACCGGCTGGCCTTCCACGGCCAAGACATTCCGCACCAAGCGGGACGCCGAAGACTGGGCGCGCCGTACTGAAGACGAAATGGTACGCGGCGTGTACATCCAGCGCGCACCCACCGAACGCATGACGGTCGAAGCGGCGCTGACGCGCTACCTCAAGGAAGTCACCCCCACCAAGCGGCCTTCAACACAAACCGGCGAACACAAGAAAGCGCAGGTGCTCATCCGGCATCTAGGCAAGTACTCCCTGGCCGCCGTGAACGCGGAGATCGTCGCACAGTTTCGAGATGCGCGGCTAACTGGCGACCCAGATAAAAATGGCAAGCTACGGCCCCGCAGTAACAACACGGTACGCTTGGAACTGGCGCTGCTGGGCCACCTGTTCACCGTGGCCATCAAGGAATGAGGCATTGGCCTACCCTTCAATCCAGTGTCCAACATTCGCCGCCCGGCCCCCGGCTCGGGCCGCAACCGGCGATTGACCCAGGAAGAACAGAACCGCCTGCTACAAGCCGTAGATAAGCACTCGAACCCGATGTTCGGATGGATCGTCCGCATTGCCGTCCAGACCGGCATGCGGCTGTCCGAGATTGCGACGCTGCGTATTCGGCAAGTGGACATCGAGCGGCGCGTCGTGCGGCTGGAGCACACCAAGAACTCTTCGCCCCGCACCGTCCCGCTGACTGCCGAGGCAACACGCGTGTTCACCGAGGCGCTTGCCAACCCCGTCCGCCCAGCCGAAACCGAACTAGTGTTCTTCGGCGAACCCGGCCGGGATGACATACGACGCCCCTACCTGTTCGACAAAGCATGGACCGATGCCAAGCGAGCAGCGGGCCTTGAAGACTTCCGCTTTCACGACCTGCGGCACGAGGCTGTCAGCCGGTTCGTGGAAGCCGGCTTGAGCGATCAAGAGGTGTCGGCCATCAGCGGCCACAAGTCGATGCAGATGCTCAAGCGCTATACGCATCTTCGCGCCGAAGACCTGGTACAGAAGCTGGACCGCCTTACGCGGCGCGCGCCGTCCGTTTCTAAGAACTGAAGTGAAGCCGACTCCCAAGAGGCCAACGCATAATCGCTCCATCGCTTAACCAGAATGAATAACCGATTGTCTTAACCTACAGAGGAAGCTAGTTTTGCATAACGCTATCAAGATCGTCGCCATCAGCAGCCTTGCTCTTACCCTTGCCGCGTGCGGCAGCGCCAAGGACGCCAACAAGAGCAACTTCCGCAAGGCCATACAG
>JBAZPE010000229.1:0-4825 GCA_041648375.1 Burkholderiaceae bacterium
GGTGGCAGCCAGGTCGACATGCCTTCCTACCATGCGTGGCAGAATCGGCCCGCCCAGGCTCGCTTCGATGATCTGCAAAACTGGATGCAGCCCCTGGTTCCGCTGCACGAAGGCGTGAAAACCGCACTACGCCTGGTGCGCGAATCGGGCGAACGGGTGGATATGGTGGCCGATCAGGGGGCCTATCAGCAGATGCTTGGTGGCAAGGTCTATCAACTTCTGCGCGTGTGGGTGGCACCCGAGACCAACACGTTCCCAGAAATCAGCGGCAACAAATACATGATCTGGGTGCGTTTCTTCCGGCAAAGCGCCGAAGCCAAACCCCAGCACACCGGCGAAAGCGTGCCTTTCCGGATGGCACTTTGTAACGCTTGATCGCCGCTACTGGGCCGCAAATGTTGCGCCGCATTTCAGTCACGCGGTTCCTGCGCCCGAACACCCTCGCCGTGGTACACAATAGCGGCTTGCTAATCATGTAACGGCCCAGCGTCGTCCCGCGGAATCATTCATGTCAGACAGCCGTACCCCTCCTCGACCGCGGCGTGCCCGTCGGCTGCTCATGCTTGCGCTTCTCGTGGCACTTCTGGCGCTGGCCGCATGGTGGTACCTCACGCGCTCAGTGGCACCCTCGCAGGGGGCCGGGCCGCAGGGGCGTCCGCGCGCAGGGGCCATGGGCGGCGCAGCGGCAATGGCAAACATTCCCACGCCAGTCAAGGTTGCCACGGCGATGTCGCAGGATATTCCCATCTACATGCGTTCTCTGGGCACCGTCACTGCCTATAACGTCGTGACGGTGCGAAGCCGCGTCCAGGGTGAGCTGGTCGAGGTGGCCTTCAAGGAGGGGCAGACCGTCAAGGCAGGCGACCTGCTGGCCCGTGTCGACCCCAGGGCGTTCCAGGTGCAACTGGACCAGGCACTGGGCACCCAGTTGCAGAATCAGGCCCTGCTGGCCAATGCGCGCCGCGATCTGGCGCGCTATCAGACCCTGTTCAAGCAGGACTCCATCGCGCGCCAGCAGTTGGACACCCAGGCCGCCCTGGTCAGCCAATACGAAGGCACGCGCAAGACTGATCAAGCCGCCGTCGATAGCGCCCGGCTGCAACTGGATTACGCACGCATCACAGCGCCGATTTCGGGGCGGCTGGGCCTGCGTCAGGTGGACAAGGGCAATCTGGTAAGTACGGCAGATACCACCGGCCTGGTGGTCATCACGCAGACCCAGCCCATTTCGGTGGTGTTCACCCTGCCCGAGACGCAACTGCCTGATGTGGTGGATCAAGTGCGTGCCGGCACCTCTCTTGTGGTCGAAGCCTATGACCGCGCCGATACCCGTCGCATCGCCACCGGTGTGCTGGAGACACTGGACAACCAGATCGACGTGGCAACGGGAACGTTGCGTATGAAGGCGCGTTTCGACAATTCGGACGAAACGCTGTTTCCCAACCAGTTCGTCAATGTCCGCCTGCTGGTCCAGACGCGTCAGGCCGCGACCTCGATTCCCACCGTCGCGGCCCAGCAGGGGTCATCGGGTTCATTCGTGTTTGTGGTGAAGGATGACAACACGGTCGATGTGCGCCTGGTCGAACTGGGACCTATTTATCGCGACCGGGTTGCCGTGAACAAGGGGCTGGCCAATGGCGAGCGCGTTGTGACCGAAGGTACGGATCGCCTGCGCCAGGGGGCACGCGTGACCGTGGCATCCGCGTCTGACACCGTGCCTTCCGGTTCAGGGCGTGGCCTGGGGGCAGGCGCGCCTGCCACCACGGGTGGTCCGGCTTCCAGGACACCCTGAGCGTGTCGCGCCTGTTCATTCTTCGCCCGGTCGCCACCATTCTGACCATGCTGGCGCTGGCCATATCCGGCCTGATTGCCTACCGCATGCTGCCGGTGTCGGCGCTGCCCGAGGTCGACTATCCCAGCATCCAGATCGTCACCCTGTACCCAGGTGCCAGCCCGGATGTGATGACCACACTGGTGACCTCACCGCTGGAGCGCCGCTTCGGGCAAATCCCGGGTCTGGTGCAGATGACATCGAGCAGTTCGGGCGGTGCCTCGGTGATCACGCTGCAGTTCGGTCTCACCACCGGGCTGGACGTGGCCGAGCAGGAGGTGCAGGCCGCCATCAATGCGGCAAGCAACCTGCTGCCTTCCGACCTGCCCGTGCCGCCGACCTACAACAAGGTCAACCCGGCCGACGCGCCGGTGCTGACGCTGGCGATTTCCTCTCCCACCACCCCTCTGCCCAAAGTGCGCGATCTCGTGGACACGCGCATGGCGCAGCGCCTGTCGCAGATTCCGGGTGTGGGCCTGGTCAGTGTGGCGGGTGGGCAGCGTCCCGCCGTACGCATCCAGGTCAATCCGAACGCGCTGGCAGGCAACTCGCTCACGCTTGCGAATGTGCGTTCGGCCATCACAGGTGCCAACGTCAACCAGCCCAAGGGCAATCTGGATGGCCCGGAACGTGCCACGACGATCAACTCCAACGATCAACTGCGTTCGCCGACCGATTACAACGATCTGATCATCGCCTACGTCGATAATCGTCCGGTGAGGCTTGCCGACATCGGCCAAGCGATAGAGGGCGCCGAAGACACCCGTCAGGCAGCCTGGGTGGGTGCCACGCCCGCCATTCTGCTCAATATTCAACGCCAGCCGGGGGCAAACGTCATCGACGTGGTCGACCGCATCCATGCCATGTTGCCGGCGCTGCGCCAGGCGATGCCGGCCACGCTGGATATCCAGGTGGCATCAGATCGCACGCAGACTATTCGCGAATCGATCTCGCATGTCAAAACCGAGTTGATGCTGGCCATTTTCCTGGTGGTGGTGGTCACGTTCGTTTTTCTGCGCAGTCTCACCGCGACGCTGATTCCCAGCATTGTGGTGCCGCTTTCGCTGGTCGGCACGTTCGGCATCATGTACTTGGCCGGGTTCAGCATCAATAACCTGACGCTGATGGCCCTGACCATTGCCACCGGTTTTGTCGTCGATGATGCGATCGTGATGGTGGAAAACATCGCCCGGCACATCGAGGAGGGTGAGAAGCCCTTGCAGGCGGCGCTGAAGGGGGCGGCTCAGATCGGATTCACGCTCGTCTCACTCACGCTGTCGCTCATTGCGGTGCTGATTCCCCTGCTGTTCATGACGGAAGTGGTGGGCCGCCTGTTCCGGGAGTTCGCCGTCACCCTGGCGGTGGCGATCTTCCTGTCGCTGCTGGTCTCGCTCAGTTTGACACCCATGATGTGCGCGCGGCTGCTCAAGCCCGAGCAATCGCACAGCTACAACCGTTTTCACCGTGCCACGGGCGCGTTCATCGATCGCATGGTGCGTGGCTATGATGTGCTGCTGCAGAAGGTCTTTGCGCGGCAGGGGCTGACGCTGCTGGTGGCGCTCGCCACGTTCGTGTTGACGGTCATTCTTTATCTGCTGGTCCCCAAGGGCTTTTTCCCGCAGCAGGATACCGGCATGATTCAGGCCATTACGCAGGGGCCTCAGTCCATTTCCTTCTCCGCCATGTCCGAGCGTCAACGCCACGCTGCGGCCACGATCCTGGAAGACCCGGCGGTGGCGTCGGTGTCTTCGTTCATTGGTGTGGATGGTGCCAACGCCACGCTGAGCGCCGGACGCATGCAGATCGCCCTCAAGCCTCAGGCCGATCGCGAGGACGGCATGGCGCGCGTCATCGAGCGCCTGCAGGAAGCGCTGCGCGAGAACCAGGATCTGACCGTTTACATGCAGCCGGTGCAGGATCTGACGATCGAAGATCGCATCAGCCGCACGCAGTATCAGCTCGCCTTGTCCAATCCGGACATCACCATGCTCAGCGAGTGGGCGCCCAAGCTCGTCGATCACCTGCGCCAGATCCCGGGTCTGCGGGATGTGACGCATGATTTGCAGGACGAGGGGTTGCAGTCGTATGTCGATATCGATCGGGATGCGGCATCGCGTCTGGGCATCACGGCAGCGGTGATCGACGAGGCGCTGTATGACGCGTTCGGTCAACGACTGATTTCAACCATTTTCACGCAGTCCAATCAGTATCGCGTGGTGCTGGAGGTACTCCCGCAATTCAGGCAGGATCCTTCGGCGCTGGCGCAGATCTATGTGCCGACTGCCAGTGGCGGTCAAGTGCCGCTGGCCAGTGTCGCCAAGTTGTCCGAGCGACGCACGGTGTTGTCCATCAATCGACTCAACCAGTTCCCGATGGTGACGGTGTCCTTCAACCTCGCGCCCGGCGCTTCGCTGGCCGATGCGGTGCAGGCCATTGAGCAGGCACGCACCGATATCGGTATGCCGAGCTCGGTCGAAAGTCGTTTTCAGGGGGCGGCGCAAGCCTTTCAGTCCTCGCTGTCCAGCACCTTGTTGCTGATATTGGCCGCCGTCATCACGATGTATATCGTGCTGGGCGTTCTGTATGAAAGCTACATCCATCCCGTCACGATTCTGTCGACGTTGCCCTCGGCGGCTGTCGGCGCTTTGCTGGCCTTGCTCATATCGGGTTCCGATCTGGACATGATCGGCATCATCGGGATCATTCTGCTCATCGGCATCGTCAAAAAGAACGCGATCATGATGATCGACTTTGCGCTCGATGCCGAGCGCAAGCGGGGCCTGAGCCCGCTTGAAGCCATCCACGAGGCGGCCCTGTTGCGTTTCAGACCCATTCTGATGACCACCCTGGCCGCATTGTTCGGTGCTGTGCCGCTTATGCTGTCCACCGGCACCGGCGCAGAACTGCGTCAGCCGCTGGGGCTGGTGATGGTGGGCGGACTGATCTGCAGCCAACTGTTGACGATCTTCACCACCCCGGTGATTTATCTGATGT
>JBAZPE010000230.1:0-4825 GCA_041648375.1 Burkholderiaceae bacterium
CCAGTCCAACCGCGCATGCGCGACTCGTTGGTGTCGGCAAACAGCTTGCGCACATCGTCCCAGAAACCGATGTAGGTACCGGGGCAGGAGCGTGGCGTCTTGCCGATGGGGGTCTGATCCACTTCCAGCACGCGGTCCAGCACCTCCCAGCCGGTAATGCGGGTGCATCCCGACCACTTGGGTGCGGCGCCGGCAGCCACCGCGGCATGCAGATTATCAAGCAGGACTTCGCGTGCCAGGGTGGATTTGCCCGAGCCGGAAACACCGGTCACCACCGTCAGCCGACCAATCGGAAAGCGTGCTTTCACGTTTTGCAGATTGTGCTTGTGGGCACCTTCCACCAGCAGGCAGGGTGTAGTGTCGTCCACCGGACGACGCGGTGCCAGGGGGTGCGCCAGGGGATGGGCAAGATAACGACCTGTGATCGATTCTTCTGCATCCATCAGGTCCTGAGCCGTGCCCTGCGCCACCACGCGCCCGCCACGCACACCGGCGCCCGGGCCGATGTCGATGATGTGCGAGGCGCGCCGGATCGTATCCTCATCGTGCTCCACCACCACCAGCGTGTTGCCATTGCCCTCCAGGCGGGACAGAGCATCGAGCAGAATGCGGTTGTCGCGAGGATGCAGACCGATGGTCGGCTCGTCCAGCACGTAGCACACGCCCTGCAAGTTCGAGCCCAGTTGGGCCGCCAGTCGAATGCGCTGCGCCTCACCACCCGACAGGGTGGGCGAGGCCCGGTCCAGCGCCAGATAATCCAGACCCACCTGGCGCATGAAGTCCAGCCTGCCGCGCACTTCGGCCAGAATATCGCGCGCGATCTCGGCCTCTCGGCCACGCGTGACCAGACCCGTGAAGAACGTGTGCGCCTCGGTCACCGAGCATGCGGTCAGTTCCGTGATCGAACGGTCGCGCCAGCGCACCGCGCGGGCAACCGGGTTGAGGCGCTGGCCGTGGCAGGCGTCGCAGGGTTGCGGCTCGCCATCGGCCGATGCGTTCCATGCGGATTCCTCGCCCGATTGCTCTTCGTCGAAGCCGGTGAGTTTCACGCCTGTGCCAAAACACGAGGTGCACCACCCGTGCTTGGAGTTATAGGAGAACATGCGCGGATCGGGTTCGGGAAAGCTCAACCCGCAGCATGGGCAGGCACGTTTCACCGAGAAGTGCTGCTGTTCGAGCACGGCATCGAGGTTGGTGCGCAGCGTGTCCACCGGCCACACCACGCTCATCACGCCCTGGCCATGCTCGAGCGCCTCGCGCACGCCGGCACGCAGCGCGGCTTCGTTGTTCTCGTCGATGACGATGTCGGCCACCGGCAGCTCGATCGTGTGTTCCTTGTAGCGATCCAGGCGCGGCCAGGCCGTGGTCGGGATGAAGCTGCCGTCCACGCGCAGATGGGTGTGCCCCTTGCCGTTGGCCCATTTGGCCAGGTCGGTGTAGTAGCCCTTGCGCGCCGTCACCAGCGGGGACAGCAGGCCGATATGCTGGCCCTTGTGATCGCGCATGAGCCGGGCCACGATCTGGTCGTTCGTCTGCGGCTCCACCGGCACATCGCATTGCGGACAATACTGCGTGCCCAGCTTCATGTAGAGCAGGCGCAGAAAGTGGTGGATCTCGGTCATGGTGGCCACTGTCGACTTTCGGCCTCCTCGACTGGTGCGCTGTTCGATGGCCACCGTGGGCGGGATGCCGAAAATCGCGTCCACGTCCGGCTTGCCCGCCGGTTGCACGATGGCCCGCGCATAGGCATTGAGCGATTCCAGATAGCGGCGCTGACCCTCGTTGAACAGAATGTCGAAGGCCAGGGTCGATTTGCCCGAACCCGACACCCCCGTGATGACCGTGAAGGTGTCGCGCGGAATCTCGACGCTGAGATTCTTGAGGTTGTGCTCGCGTGCGTTCAGAATTTCGATGGACCGCCCGCGCACTTTGCCCGGCCTGCGCATCAGCGACTGCAGCGGTGTGCCGGTATCGGTAGCGGACGTCTCGGCAGTCGCGCCCGATGCGGTGGCCACGCCATAGCGCACCAGGGGTTCGCCCAGGCGGGATTGTCCCGCGTGCACGATGTCGCGTTCATATTCAGCCAGGGCCGCGCCCGTGAACGAGGCCTGATTGGCCATCAGGTCCTGGGGCGTGCCTACGCCCACCAGCAACCCGCCTGCGTCGCCCCCTTCAGGGCCCAGGTCGATCACCCAATCGGCAGCGCGTATCACGTCCAGATTGTGTTCGATGACCAGCAGCGTGTGGCCTGCGGCCAGCAGCTTGCGAAACGCGCGCATCAGGCGTGCCACGTCGTCGAAGTGCAGGCCGGTCGTGGGTTCATCGAACAGGAACAGGCTGCCCTTCTTGGCCACGCGCGCACTCGAAATGCCACTGCGTGCCGCTTCGGCCAGATGGCCCGCCAGCTTCAGGCGTTGCGCCTCACCGCCAGACAGCGTGGGAACGGGCTGTCCGAGTCGGACATATTCCAGACCCACATCGGACAAGGGGGCGAGGCCGGCCTGCACGTCGCGCAGACCCTTGAAGAAGTCCAGTGCCTCGCTGACCGTCATGTCCAGCACCTGGTCGATCGACGCGCTGCGTCCCATGTGGTCCACGCGCACCTGCAGCACCTCGGGCCGGAAACGCTTGCCGTCGCAATCCGGGCAGCGCAGATACACGTCCGAGAGGAACTGCATCTCGACGTGCTCGAAGCCTGTCCCACCGCAGGTCGGGCACCGGCCATCGCCGCTGTTGAAACTGAACGTGCCTGCCGTGTAGGCCCGTTCCTTGGCAAGCGGCGCCTGCGCAAACAGCTTGCGGATGGCGTCGAAGGCACCGACATAGCTGGCGGGGTTCGAACGCGCAGTCTTGCCGATCTGGGCCTGATCGACCATCACGACATCGGCGAGCTGTTCGGCACCGAGCAGCGCACGGAATGGGCCAGGCGCTTCCGATGGCTTGCCCTGCAGTTTGAGCAGGGCGGGATAGAGTACGTCCTGCACCAGTGTCGATTTGCCCGAACCGGACACCCCGGTCAGACACACCAGGCGGCCCAGCGGGATCTCGATCGACACATCGCGCAGATTGTGCGCAGTCACGCCTTCCAGCAGCAATCGGGGCGTATTGGCGGCCACCGGCATGGGGCGGGGGGATTCGACTTTCTTGCGACCCGAGAGGTAGTCGCCGGTGAGCGTTGCCGCGTCGCGCAGCGCCTCGGGCGCACCGTCAAAAACGATGTGGCCGCCACGCTCGCCGGGGCCTGGGCCGACGTCGATCACACGATCGGCAGCCACCATGACCTGAGGATCGTGTTCGACCACCACCAGCGTATTGCCGGCATCGCGCAGACGATGCATGACCTCCACCACGCGGTGCATGTCGCGCGGGTGCAGGCCGATGGACGGCTCGTCCAGAACAAAGAGCGTGTTGACCAGCGAAGTGCCCAGCGCCGTGGTGAGGTTGATACGCTGGACCTCGCCACCGGAGAGCGTGCGGCTCTGGCGATCCAGCGTGAGATAGCCCAGCCCCACATCGACCAGGAAGGTCAGGCGCGCCCGGGCCTCGGTCAGCAGCAAATCGGTTGCCGCGTCCATGGCTCCGGTGAATGACAATTGCTCGAAAAAGGTCTTCACCCGTTCGATGGGCAACAGCATCAGATCGTGAAACGAAAGGCCTGGCAGACTGTCCAGCAGCTCGCGCGACCACTGTGCGCCCACCGGCATGAAGCGGCGATAGCGATCACCACCCGGCGGCAGGACCGCGTCGGCCGTCTCGCGTGAACCCAGACGCCACAGCAGGGCATCGCTCTTGAGCCGCGCGCCGCCGCAGGCCGGGCAGGGGGTGTAGCTGCGGTACTTCGACAGCAGCACCCGCACGTGCATTTTGTAGGACTTGGTCTCCAGCCAGTCGAAAAAGCGCTGCACGCCATACCACTGCGTTTTCCACGCCTGGCTGCCACCCTTGAAGGCCGGGTCGCCCTGCAGCACCCACTCGCGTTGCGCGTCGGTCAGCGCCTTGAAGGGCACATTGAGCGGCACGCCCGCGGCTGGCGCGTATTTGCGCAACTCGTCCTGGCATTCCTTGTAGCTGGGCGTGGTCCAGGGTTTGATCGCACCCTCGTTCAGCGTCTTGTTTTCGTCCGGAATGACCAGGCCGAAATCGATGCCGATGACCCGGCCGAACCCGCGACACGCTTCACAGGCGCCCAGGGGCGAATTAAAGGAGAAGGTGCTGGGCAGGGGATCGTAGTACTCGATGTCGTCATCGGCATCGTGCAGACGATTGCTGAAACGCCAACTGTGCAGGGGCTCGCCCTCGGCATCCTGCGCATGCACGGCGAGGTGGCCGGCGCCCATGTGCAGCGCAGTTTCCAGCGCTTCCATCACACGGGTCTGATCAGCGTTGCCCAGGCGCAGGCGGTCCTGCACGACATGCAGCACACGCTGGGTGGTCTGATCGGTCGCGCGGGCGCCTTTCTTTTTCTTGGCGGACTTGGCCGTCACCATGGGGGCGTCACGCGTTTCTTCGGCGTGCACGCGCGTATAGCCCTGGCCTTCCAGAAAGCCTCGCACCTCATCATCGGAGAAGTTGGCAGGCACCACCACCGGAAAGGTGATGATCAGGCGCGGATCGCCCGCCGCTGCGGCCCGCTCGCTCATTGCGTCATAGATCGACTGCGGGGTATCGCGCTGCACCCGCTTGCCCGAGCGCCGGGAGAACAGTACGGCGCCTCGTGCATACAGCAGTTTCAGGTGGTCGTTCAGTTCGGTCATCGTGCCCACCGTGCTGCGCGAGCTACGCACCGGGTTGGTCTGATCGATGGCGATGGCCGGCAAAATGCCCT
>JBAZPE010000231.1:0-4825 GCA_041648375.1 Burkholderiaceae bacterium
TTGACCTGGATCTCCAGCGGCATATCGCCAATTTCATCCAGAAATAGTGTGCCCCTGTCAGCTTGCTCAAATTTCCCGCGCCTGCCTTTGCGCTCAGCACCTGTGAATGCGCCGCCTTCATAACCGAACAGTTCGCTTTCCACCAATGCGGTGGGCAAGGCGGCAGCATTGATGACGACGATGGGCTCAGACGCACGTGCGCTCAGTGCGTGCAGCGCATGGGCGACGAGATCTTTGCCCACGCCACTTTCTCCCAACAGAAGTACCGACACATTCAGTGGAGCGACCTTCAGTATCTGGGCCTTGAGTGTCCTGATGGCATCGCTTTCCCCCACGATGGCATCCAGCGTGCGCGACTGTCGCTGCAGGCCGGAAAGCTCTCGGCGATAGAAACCGATCTCGCGTCGCAATCGTCCCAATTCTGCACTCATAGCCTGGACGGCATCCGGGCTTTTGAACATCACCTGGCCGATGGCACCCACGACGTCACCACCCAGACTGAAAATGGGTGTGCGACTGACAACGCGCGTCGTGCCGTGCATTTCCTGCGCCTGGCCAATCTCGGCTCGCCCTGATCGCAGCACGGCATCGAGCCGGGTGTTTTCGATGACCTCGCGAACCTTGCGTCCGATGGCTTCGCCATGTGTGAGCTTGAAGAAGCGCTCGTGAACGGGGCTGATGTAGCGCACTGCCGCTTGCGCGTCGACAACGGTCATGGCTTCGTAGGGGTTGGTGATGAAGTGCCGCAGGATGTCGCCAGCGAAGTCGACACTGGCGACGAATTCAACCAGCGGGTCGCCGCTGTCATAGAACTGCAGCAAGAAGCAACCCGCCCCGGGTGTGGTGTGGCGCAGCACGACCAGTGCCCGGTCCAGGTGGTGCATGACCTGGATGGTCGGTATTGGATGCTTGCTGCGCTGGTGCCACTGCCTGGCCAGTGTTTCAGCTAACACTGTGTCCCGTGCAATGCCACCGGCGTATCGCGTTGTCCCGTCCTCGTCCAGGACGAGCACGCCTCTATCCTTTTCCATGTCAGTGTCTTTTATTGTGTTGTTGACGCTTGCTGTGTCTCCGGCAAGGACACTGAGTGTGCGCCGAAAGTGTCTTTTTGGAAACCACGTTTGCCCGGCTCATAGGGCATGAAAAATTGGCATGGACTTTGCTTTGTTGAAGGAAAAGGTCCGCACTGGACTACCTAGACGGAGACAGGCAATGGCGTACGAGGAAATCCTCTATGAGGAAGATGGTCCTATCGGCTGGCTGACGATGAACCGTCCCAAGGATGGCAACATGTTCACCCCGAAGATGTGCCACGAGATCCGGGACTGCATCAACGACATCCGGCGCGAGACGCGCACGCGAGTGATCGTGCTGACCGGCGCAGGCGATCGTTTCTTCTGCCTGGGTGGGCGCAAGGAGGGGATGGAGGACACCAAGCTGTATGCGGGTGTGCTGCCCACCCTTGAAATGTACGAAAGCATTGATCGCTTGCAAAAACCCGTCATCGCATCAGTGAATGGGTACGCTGTAGGCGGTGGCAATGTGCTGCAAATGGTGTGCGACGTGACGATTGCGTCAGATAACGCGATGTTCAGACAAGTCGGGCCGATGGTGGGCAGCTTCGATGCGGGTTATGGCACCTGGTATCTGGAAGACCTGGTTGGCAAGAAGCGCGCGAAGGACATGTGGTATCGAAACCCCAAGCTCTCGCCCCAGGAAGCACTGGATATCGGCTTGATCAACAAGGTCGTTCCCCAGGCGGAGCTGCGTGACGCTACCCGCGAATACGCGATGGAAATCGCCCAGCGTGGCGCGTTCGCGCTGGCCTCGATCAAGGGTGCCTTCAACGCTCGCCACGGTGGCGTATCGGGCCTGTCGCGATTGGCGCACGATCTGTTGTTGCGCGGCTATCTGGATACCGAAGAGCACGACGAACTGGCCGAGTCGTTTGCCGCGCGTCGCGCACCGGACGCCGCACGGTTCGGCCGCTGATGCGGGAACCATGATCATGAACACGATGCTCACCCTGCACGACCCGCAAGCGGCTCGGGAAAACTATCTTTCCGGCATCTGGCAGCAGGACACGCTCTACACGTTGATGCGCGAGCATGCTCGCCAGCGCCCGACATCGGTGGCACTGCGCGATGCTTGCACCCGACTGTCCTGGCGCGAGGTGCTTGATCAGGTTGATCGCGTTGCCGAGACACTGCACCGATCAGGCTTGAAGCGTGGCGATCGCGTGGCCATCTGGCTGTCCAATCGTGTGGAAAGCGTGGTCATTTTTCTGGCGTGTTCGCGCAATGGCTACGTGTGCTGCCCTTCGCTGCACCAGAACTACACGGTCGAGGAAATCATCGCCTTGCTCGATCGCATTCATTGTCGGGCGCTGTTCACCGAGCCCGGCTATGGGGCCGATGCGGCGCAGCACAACGTGTTCGAGCGCACGTCCGAGGTTGCCACGCTCAAGCACGTGTTTGCGGTGCCTCGGGTTGGAGAGACGCATCTGCCGGTGCTCCCTAGCCATGTGTTGCCTTACCCAGACAGTGCGCAGCCCATGGCCGCCATGGCGCCTGCTGATCTGAACCCCGACAAGATTGTGTATCTGGCGTTTACCTCGGGCACTACGGGCCGCCCCAAAGGCGTCATGCACAGCGACAACACGCTGCTGGCCAACGGGCGCGCCCTGGTCTCCGATTGGCGCCATACGGGCGACACGATCGTGCTGACGCTCAGCCCGATGAGTCATCACATCGGCACGGTGGCGCTGGAGCAGATGCTCGTGGCGGGCATGGAGCTGGTCATTCACAATCCGATGGCCCGGCGCAGTGCGTTGGAATGGGTGCTGGAAACAGGCGCCAACTATGTGATGGGCGTGCCCACCCATGCCATGGATATTCTGGAGCAGATGCAGCAGCGCGGCATTCAGAGCCTTGGCAACGTTCGTGCGTTCTACATGGCAGGGTCGACCATTCCGCAAGAAGTGGCGCGCAGGTTCGTCAATCTGGGTATCACGCCGCAAAACGTCTATGGCATGACGGAAAACGGCTCGCATCAGTACACGTTGCCCACCGACTCGGGCGGCACCATCGTGTCTACCTGCGGGCGTGCATGCCACGGTTACGAGATACGCCTGTGGAATCAGGAAGACCCGGACACCGAGGTGGCCATCGGCGAGGTAGGGGAGATAGGTGGACGTGGCGGTGTGCTGATGCTGGGCTACTACGACGATCAGGACGCCACGGAGGCCTCGTTCAATCGCTGGGGCTGGTTCATGAGCGGTGACCTGGGCGTGCTGGACGAGAACGGGTGTCTGCAGGTGGTCGGTCGAAAAAAGGATTTGATCATCCGCGGCGGGCACAACATTCATCCCGCACGCATCGAGGATCTCGCGCATCGTCATCCGGCCATTGCGCGCGCGGCTGCATTCGCGGTCGCCGACGTGCGACTGGGGGAGAAAGTGTGCCTGGCCGTGATTACGCAACAGGGCACGGCGATCAGTGCAGACGAGGTGCTGGCGCATCTGCATGCCAGTGGCCTGTCGCGTTACGACATGCCTGAGTACTTTCTTGCCATGGCTGCGTTTCCGTTGACGGCCAGCGGCAAGATTCTCAAGCGTGAACTGCGTGATTGGGTTGCTGCAGGAAAGATCGTGCCGTGCGCGGTGCGCTTCACGCCTTCAGCGACTGTCACGTCAGCATCACCTGTCACGCCGTCTGCTTCCCTTTCGGAAAGGATTTCGCCATGAGTCCGACGCTTGATCGCGACGGTGAGTATGCCGTGTTGACCCTGGATCGTCCGCAGGCGCTCAATGCGTTGAGCTTCGCCATCCTGCAGCAGATCGATGCCCATCTCGACACGCTGACGCAATGGGATGTGCGCGGCCTGATCGTCGTCGGAGCGGGACCCAAAGCGTTTTGCGCCGGTGCCGATATCAACGAATTGATGGCGCGCGATCTGCGTGCGCAGCATGAGGGCGCGGCGCTGGGGCAGCGTGTGTTTCAGCGTATCGCCGATCTGCATGTGCCTTCCGTGGCTGTCATTCACGGGTTCGCGTTTGGTGGCGGTCTGGAGCTTGCGCTGGCATGTACGTTTCGTGTGGGCACCGAGCGCGCGAAATTGGGTCTGCCCGAGGTCAAGCTGGGGCTGATTCCCGGCTACGGCGGCACGCAACGACTGCCGCGGCTGGTCGGCGAGGGGCGGGCGCTGGAGATCATCATGTCTGGACGGACGGTCCTGGCTGACGAGGCCGAACGCATCGGCCTGCTCAACCAGGTCGTGCGTGCGGAGGCGTCACCCGTCGACCCCATTGCATCAGGCAAGGCGTTCCTGGCGCCGATGCTGCAGCACGGGCTCCTGGCCCTTTCTTTCGCTCGCCAGGCCGTCCAGCGCGGCATGCAGACCTCGCTCGACCAAGGGCTGCGTATCGAGCGCGACCTGTCCACGCTGGCCTATCGAACCGCCGATGCAGATGAAGGCATGCGCGCGTTTTCCGAAAAACGGCAGGCCGTTTTCAAGGATGCTTGAATGAACCAGGGATGCATCATCGTGACAGGCGCCAGTCGCGGGATCGGCGCCGCTATTGCGCACCAGCTTGCACGGGCCGGATTTCACATCGCGTGCCTGTCGCGCTCGGGGGACTTGCCTCAGGTGGAAGAGCACGCGGAGGACGTGCGCAAGCGCTGGTTTGCCCTGCGCTGTGACGTCACCAGCGCCGAGCAGGTCGCGGCCGCTATCGGTCAGGCAGCCACCCATTTCGGCAGACCGATAGTGGGCCTGGTCAACAACGCCGGGTTGCATACCGATTCACGTTCAGTTGATCTGACGC
>JBAZPE010000232.1:0-4813 GCA_041648375.1 Burkholderiaceae bacterium
GCGTGATGATGGCACGAGGCATCGGTTGATCGAAACTCCAGTTCTCGACGTTGACCACCAGATGCACCAGAATCTTGCCCGCAGGCGGTGGCGTCAGCGCAGGACGATCATTGGAGAAAGCATAGGGAACGCGTGGGTTTGCCATGGAAGGTCCTGAGTCAGTGACGCATCTGCTGCATGATGTCTCGCTTGAGACCGTTGAACACTTCACCCGTTATCAGGTCCAGACCGCGCGGACGCTCGATGGGAACGGTGATGCGGGTCGCAATTCGGCCCGGTCTGGCAGACATCACGTAGATCGTGTCGGCAAGCAAAATCGCCTCGTCGATGTCGTGCGTGACGAACACCACCGTCGTGCGCAGTTTTTGCCATACCGACAACAACAGCTCCTGCATGGTCAGACGCGTTTGCGCATCAAGCGCGCCGAAGGGTTCGTCCATCAGCAACACCTTGGAGCCAAGCGTCAGCACCCGGGCGATGCCCACACGCTGCCGCATGCCGCCAGACAACTGCACCGGCAGGTGTTTCTTGAACGCCGACAGGCCGGTGATCTCCAGCATTTCCTCGGCGCGTGCCACGTACTCGGACTTGGACTGCCCGGCGATCTTCGGGCCGAACACCACGTTCTCCCAGACATTCAACCAGGGAAACAGGGCCGCCTCCTGGAACACGACACCCCGCGCGGGACCGGGTGCACTGACCGGCTCGCCCGCCACGGTCAGTGTGCCGCTCGATGGCGACTCGAATCCTGCGATCAGATTCAGCAGCGTGGACTTGCCGCAGCCCGAAGGCCCGAGCAGCGCCACGAACTCGCCTGCCTGCACGTGCAACTCGATGTCGCCCAGGGCCTTGACCGGCGTTGCGCCTTCGTAGGTCTTGCTCAGTTCGCTAACAAAAATATCAGACATGGGTTCCTCAATGATTCTGCAACATGCGCCACACCAGGACCTTGCGTTCGATCGCAACGATCAACCGGTCGCTGATATAGCCCATCAGTCCGATGGACGCCATATCGGCCAGCACAATATCCATGCGGCCCACGTAGTAGGCGTCCCACAGCACATAGCCCAGCCCGGACTTCACTGCCACCATCTCGGAGACGATGACCGCTGTCCATGAAATGCCCAGCCCGATACGCAGGCCGGTGAAAATGGACGGCATGGCGGCCGGCAGCACGACGCGGCGCAGCAACTGGCCCGACGAGGCGCCCATCATCTTGCCGGCACGCACCAGATTGCGGTCGATATCGCGCGCGCCCTGCGTGGTGTTCACGACAATTGCGTAAAACCCGCCCAGAAAGATCAGAAAGATCGAACCCATGTCCCGAATACCGAAAACGGCAATCGAGAAAGGCAACCAGGCCGTGATCGGAATGGGGCGCAACCCCTGCACCAGCGGGTCCAGCGTCAGCGATGCCAGGCGACTCCAGCCGATGGCCAGCCCCAGCGGAATACCCAGCAACATGGCCAGGGAGAAGCCCTGGATCACTCGCATGGTCGAATACTGCACATTGGCGACCCAGGTGCCGAGGTAGGGATTCAATCCCATTCCAGGCGCGGCGAAGATCCAGTCGTACCAGGCCGACGCCACCCGCGCAGGCGTGGGGACCGCGCCGGCAAAATGCGCCGACTGCCCCACCAACTGCCAGGCAATCAGCACCAGCACAGGCACCAGAAGCGCCAACGCCCCGCGTTTGATCGCCTCACCATAGACTCGTCCCCCCCGGGCGCCGCCGGAAGTGGAAGGGACTTTTTCGGTTAATTCACTCACACGCTACTCCTAGAGTCGCCACGCCCGCATGGGGCGAGGCGACGCAGCATTTACATGACCTCTTTCAGCAGGCTGGGGTCCCAGGCCTTGCTGATGTCGGCACTCACATCCCTGGGGATCACACCCAGGTCATTGAACGTCTTGGCCTGGCGCTTGAGTTGCTCGAGATCAAGCACACCGCCCAGCTTGATGAGCTTGGCTGATTCACGCGTGACCTCGATCGGCAGGCCCGTGTACTTCGAATAGGTCTGCGCGAACAGTTCAGGATCGGCGGCCAGCTTTTCCTCCGAGGCCTTGTAGGCCCACAGGAAACACTTCACGGCATCGCGCTTGGTGGTGACCGCGTCACGCGTGGCGGCCAGCAGGCCAAGCTCGGCCCCGACGGCCTTGGATTGGCTGTATTCGAGATTCTTGGAGAACGTGGCGGTGCCATCGGCGACCAGTTGCGATTCGAACGGCTCCCAAAGCGCGACCGCATCGATGTCGCCGCGCTTGAGCGCCTGCACGAAGGCCGTGCCGCCGCCCTGTATGTTCACGGCAGTGAAGCTGTTGTACGGAATGCCTTTCTCGGCCAGCGTCGCGGCCCACTGAAACCACACGGCTGAGCCCGGGGCAATGCCGATGCGCTTGCCTTCAATGTCTTTCCACTGCTCGATCTTCACGCCCTTGCGCGTCACGGGATACTTGGGTGATTGCGCCACCCCCGTCAGGCCGACGAGCTTGTCGCTGCCCTGCGCCAGGGCAATCGCCAGATCGGCCGGACCGATGCCTGAAATATCGACCGAACCGGAGAGCAGCGCGGTACGGGCGTCGGCATAGCGCACGAACTCGATCGGCTTGATCTCCACGTTGCAGGCCTTCACCGCCTCGGGCACATCAAGGATGGGCGCCAGATGCCCGACCTTGACGAAACCCACCGTCAGTACCTGCTTCTCCTTGCCGGCGGGGGGCTGAGGCCCCACGGCAAAGGCGGCACTGCCATACATGCCAAGTGCTGCGACCAGCATTAACGTCTTGAACTCGTTCATTATCATTTCCCCTGATCATTTATGAAGAACTGCAAAACCGTCATCGCCCCCCGAAAACGGGAGGCCGCTTTTCCCGGAAGGCGCGCTGCCCCTCCTGGTAATCGTCACTGTCGAAGCAGGCCTGAACCGCCGCATCGACCTCGTCTGCGGTAGGTGAGTCACCCCCCAGGTGGCGCAGGGTCAGCTTGGCGGCACGCACGGTCAGCGGCGCGTTGCCTGCCACCGCCGCAATGCGTGCGGCCACGGCCTGCTCGAAATCGCCGCCTGAAAGCACTTCATGCACCAGGCCGATACGCCCCGCTTCCTTGCCGTCGAACGTGCGTGCCGTCATGAAGAGATCAGCGACGCGCGCGCTGCCCAGCACCTCGCGCATGCGGCGCATGCCACTGCGGCTATAGCCCAGACCCAGCTTGGCGGCAGGCATACGAAAGCGCGAGTCCTCGGTGCAATAGCGCAGATCGCACGCAAGCGCCAGCCCCATGCCCCCGCCCATGCAGATGCCTCGAATCACGGCAATGACCGGGTGGCGGGAGTCGCTGAGCGCTCGCTGGGCGTTTGCGACGGCGAGGTCATAGCGCGCCACCTGATCGGGATCCTTGCGCAGCGCGCCGAATTCGGAAATGTCGGCGCCCGATACGAACGCACGCCCGCCATCTCCGGTCAGCACGACCGCGCGCACGGTGTCGGAGTGCTCGGCTTGTCCGACCATGTCGGCCAGATGCACCCACATCGAGAGCGACATGGCGTTGTAGCGCTCGACGTTGCAGATCGTGATGGTCAGGATGCCGTCGCGCTCGTCGCGCTTCAGATAACCGGGCCGTTTGTCTTGTTCAGTCATGTCTGTCACCTCTGATCAAACCGCGCCGGCGCTGCGCAGCGCGTCGATGTCGGTGTCGCTGTAGCCGACCTCGCGCAGCACCTCGTCGGTATGTTCGCCCCAGCCTGGCGCGGTGCGGGTGATATCGGCGGGCGTGCGTTCAAGTTTGACCGGTTGCGTAATGAGCGTGCGCTCGCCGCCTTGCCAGGCCGGCAAGGTTTTGGCCACCCCCAGGTGCTTGACCTGGGCGTCCTCGAACATCTGCGGCACGGTGTAGACCGGCCCTGCCGGGACACCGGCATCGTTCAGACGCTGGACCCAATCCGCCACATCGGCAGTCGCAAAAACCTCCTGCAGCAGGCGATTCAACCGGGGCCGATGCTTGACGCGCAGCTTCTCGTCGGCAAATTCAGGATCTGCCATCCATTCATTGCGTCCCACGACGTCACACAGTCGCACCCAGTTGCCTTCGCCTGAAGCGCCCAGGTTGAACTGACCGTCGCGCGCGTCGAACAGCCCCATGGGGCTACTGGTGGGATGATCATTACCCTCCTGGCGCGGCACATCCCCATCATTCAGATACCGCGCACCCTGGAAATCCATCATCGCGATCTGCGCATGCAGTAATGACGTGTGCAGCCATTGGCCCTCACCCGACACCTCGCGCTCCAGCAATGCGGTCAGAATCCCCAATGCGGTATAGAGCCCGGCACTGGAATCGGCCACGGCCAACCCGGCCCGCACGGGACCCTGACCCGGCAGACCGGTGACCGACATGATGCCGCCCATGCCCTGGATGATCTGATCGAAACCCGGCCGCCTGGCGTAGGGGCCATCCTGCCCGAACCCGGAGATGCTGGCCAGGATGATGCGCGGGTTGATGGCGCGCAGCGACTCGTAATCCACGCCCAGTCGAGCCTTGACGTCAGGGCGCCAGTTCTCGACCAGCACATCCGCATCGACGACCAGGCGCTTGAGCACCTCGCGACCTTCAGGCGTTTTCAGATTCAGGGTCAACGATCGCTTGTTGCGGTTCAGATTCTGAAAGTCACCACTCCAGCGGTCGGCGGCGAACATCGCCTCGTTCGGATCTATCCCGGGAGGCGGCTCCACACGAATCACATCGGCACCGAAATCGGCCAGCATACGCACGCACGTGGGACCAGCGCGCACCCGCGACAGGTCGAGCACCCGAAAA
>JBAZPE010000233.1:0-4808 GCA_041648375.1 Burkholderiaceae bacterium
TCCAGCACCAACATGGGCACACCCGGTTCCACAAATTGGCGCGCCACTTTCACGCCATCGGCCGTATGCGGATCGATGATGTGACCGGTGGCCTCGAAAATGGCCTTGATCGTGGCGAGACGATCGGCATGCGTGCTGACACCGGACTCGAAACCATAGCGCTCGGCAAAGTGAGGCTTGAGCTCGGACAGATCGAAATACCCCTGCGTGGCCAGTGCCGCCCACAGTTCAGACACACGCGCCGGATCGCGTCCTACCAGGTCGAACACGAAGCGCTCGAAATTGGACGCACGCGAGATATCCATCGATGGGCTGGATGTGGCGTAGGTCTGCTCGGCAGGACGAGGACGATAGATGCCGGTGCGGAAGAACTCTTCGAGCACGTTGTTTTCGTTGGTTGCCAGCACGAGTTTGCGGATGGGCAAGCCCATCTCGCGGGCGATGTGACCAGACAGAATGTTGCCGAAATTACCGGACGGCACTGCAAACGACACCTGCTGACCGGGCTGCGTCGTGGCACGCAGCCAACCGTGGAAGTAATAGACGACCTGAGCCGCGATGCGGGCCCAGTTGATCGAGTTGACCGCTCCGATACGAAAGCCGCTTTTGAAAGCGAGGTCACCCGCCAGCACTTTCACGATGTCCTGGCACTCATCGAACACGCCGTCGACGGCGATGTTGTGAATGTTGGCATCCTGCAGCGAGTACATCTGGGCGCGCTGAAAACCGCTCATGCGGCCATGCGGTGACAGCATGAAGACGGACACGTTCTTCTTGCCACGCAGCGCATATTCCGCTGCCGATCCAGTATCTCCCGACGTTGCGCCCAGAATATTGAGCGTGGCGTCGCGCTCGGTGAGCACATGCTCGAACACCTGCCCCAGGAACTGCATGGCCATGTCCTTAAATGCCAGGGTCGGGCCCTCGGACAAGCCCAGCAGCGTCAGTTGCGCATCCAATGGCTTGAGCGGCACGATCGCGTCGCTTCCAAACACGTCGGCGCGGTAGGCCGCTCGGGTCAGTCGACGCAGATCTTCAGGTTCGATATCGGTCACGAACAGCGACAAGACCTCGAACGCGAGGTCGGCATAGGACAGGCTGCGCCACTGCTCAAGCGTAGCCTGCGACACCTGGGGCAGCGCCTGTGGTACCGCCAGGCCGCCGTCAGGTGCCAGCCCCTCGAGCAGGATGTCGGAGAACGGTTGCGGCGTCATGCCGCCGCGTGTGGACACATATTTCACGACAGGCTCTCCATGCGCAAGCGCGTGACCTTGGAGCATACGAAAGGCAGCGCCTCGATCATGGTGATCGCCTGATTGACGTCACCTTCCATGGCCTCGTGCGTGAGGAAGATGATTTCAGCCTGATCCTGACCCGAGGGCTGCTGGATCATCGAGCCGATCGAGATATGACGATCTGCCAGCAAGCGCGCCAGGTCGGCAAGCACGCCCGGCTGGTCCTGCACACTCAGGCGCAGATAATAGGACGTGCGAACCTGCTCGATCGGCAAAATGGGCGTGTCGGCCATAGCGTCGGGCTGGAAGGCGAGATGCGGCACGCGATGACCCGGGTCGGCGGTGTGCAGACGGGTCACGTCCACCAGGTCGGCCACCACGGCCGAAGCGGTGGGTTCCTCGCCTGCGCCTTGCCCGTAATAAAGCGTCGGGCCCACAGCATCGCCCTGCACCAGCACCGCGTTCATGGCGCCTTCGACATTGGCCAGCAGTTGTTCGGTGGGCACCAGCGTGGGATGCACGCGCAACTCGATACCCTCGGGGCGCTGGCGGGTAATGCCAAGCAGCTTGATGCGATAACCCAGGCGCTCGGCGTGAGCGATGTCTTCCTGCGCGAGCTGGCTGATGCCCTCGATGTGGCAACGCTCGAACTGAACCGGCACACCGAAGGCCAGCGAGGCCAGCAAGGTGAGCTTATGGGCCGCATCAACGCCTTCCACGTCGAACGTGGGGTCGGCCTCGGCATAGCCCAATCGCTGCGCATCGGCCAACGCATGGCCAAACGGCAAGCCACGCGCGCGCATTTCGGACAGAATGAAATTCGTGGTGCCGTTGATGATGCCGGCGACCCATTCGATGCGATTGGCCGTCAAGCCCTCGCGCATCGCCTTGATGATCGGAATGCCACCGGCCACGGCCGCCTCGAAGGCCACCATGACGCCCTGCGCCGACGCCGCGGCGAAGATCTCGTTGCCATGACGCGCCAACAGTGCCTTGTTCGCCGTGACGACGTGCTTGCCGTTGGCAATCGCCTCCAGCACCAGCTCGCGCGCCGGCGACACGCCGCCGATCAGCTCGACCACGATGTCGATCGCGGGATCGCGCACCACGGCGTAGAGATCCTGCGATATCTTGACATCAGCGCCCAGCCGCGCACGGGCACGCTCGACATTGCGTGCACCGACGTGCGTGATGTCGATACGCCTGCCTGCACGGCGCGCGATCTCTTCGGCATTTCTTGCCAGCACGTTCCAGGTACCGCCACCGACGACGCCCGACCCCAACAAACCTACACTCACTGCCTTCATTTTAGAAATCCGTCCTTGCGGAACATGTCTTTGATGCCACGAACGGCCTGGCGGGTGCGCTGCTCATTTTCGATCAGGGCGAACCGCACATATTCATCACCATACTCCCCAAATCCGATGCCGGGCGACACCGCGACCTTGGCATCGGCCAGCAGGCGCTTGGAGAACTCAAGCGAACCCAGCGCGAGGTACTGATCGGGAATCTTCGCCCAGATATACATGGATGCCTTGGGCACATCGACTTTCCAGCCAGCCTCGTGCAGGCCCCGGGCCAGCACATCGCGACGCGCCTTGTACTGCGCGACGACCTCGTTGACACCGTCCTGCGGGCCATCGAGCGCGGCAATGGCAGCCACCTGGATCGGCGTGAAGGTGCCGTAGTCGTGGTAACTCTTGATGCGCGCCAGCGCGTGCACGAGTTCGCGGTTACCCACCATGAACCCGATGCGCCAGCCGGCCATGTTGTAGCTCTTGCTCATGGTGAAGAACTCGACTGCCACGTCACGTGCGCCGGGCACCTGCATGATCGAAGGTGCCACGTAGCCATCGAACGTGATGTCGGCGTAGGCCAGATCGTGGACCACCAGGATGTCGTGTTCCTTGGCCAGGGCCACCACACGTTCGAAGAACGATAGATCAACGCACTGCGCCGTCGGGTTGCTGGGGAAGCCCAGCACCATCATCTTCGGTTTCGGGAACGACTCGCGCACGGCACGTTCGAGTTCTTCGAAAAAGTCGACGCCCGGCGTCATGCGCACCGAGCGGATGTTGGCGCCGGCGATGACCGCACCATAGATATGGATGGGATAGCTGGGATTGGGCACCAGTACCGTATCGCCCTGGTCCAGGGTGGCCAGCATCAGGTGCGCCAGGCCCTCTTTGGAGCCGATCGTGACGATGGCTTCGGAATCGGGATCGAACGTGATGTCATAGCGACGTTGATACCAGTCGCATATCGCCTTGCGCAGACGCGGGATACCCTTGGACACGGAATAGCCGTGTGTGTTGTCGCGCGTGGCGACCTCGACCAGCTTGTCGACAATGTGGCCAGGGGTGGCGCCGTCCGGATTGCCCATGGACATATCGATAATGTCTTCGCCCCGACGTCGGGCGGCCATCTTCAGCTCGCCTGTGATATTGAAGACGTACGGCGGCAGCCGTTCAATACGCGAGAACTTTCTCATAGCGGTATCCTTGAAACCGAAGATGGGCAAAACCCGATAATCTAGCCTAAGCGGCCCTCGGCGGCAAATCGTACCGAAACCGGCACGCCGCCCTGGATTGCGACACCGCCGGTCAATAGCGTGCGCTATGATCGGAACATTACGACGGAGTAATGATTGAAGCTGCATTCAGACCCTGCCTCGGCATTGAACACCGTCACCGCCTACGGCGAGGACTACATCGAAGTCAACCTGACGCGCTATGCGCACGCCGTATGGTTCGGACCTGAAGGTCCGATTTCGGCCTGGGACGTTCGTTCGATCGAAGAAATCACCACGCAGCGGCTCAAGGAAGTGGCCGGAATCGTCGAGTCAGCACCCGACCCGATGGCTTTTCTGGACGACCCCTCTGACACGCCTGTGGCGCCGCTCAACGCCCCTGAAGTCATGCTGGTGGGCACGGGTGCCCGGCAGAGGCTGCTGCATCCGGCCGTCTACGCCCCGCTGACCCGCATGGGCATCGGGGTGGAAGCCATGGATACCCAGGCCGCCGCCCGCACCTACAACATTCTGATGGCCGAAGGCAGGCGCGTCGTGGTCGCGCTCATGCCCATGGCTGGAGCGCCCAAATGAACACACGGATCGGCAAACCCGCCCCCGCCTTCGCTGCCGCGAGCACGATCGGTCCCATCAGTCTCGAACAATGCCAGGGTCGCGCTGTCGTCCTGTACTTCTATCCGAAGGACAACACCCCCGGTTGCACCACGGAAAGCCAGAATTTCAGGGATCTGCACGAGGACTTTCTGGCTGCTGGCTGCATTGTGATCGGTGTGTCACGCGATTCACTGAAATCGCACGAAAACTTCAAGAGCAAGCAGAACCTGCCGTTTCCGCTGATTGCCGATACCGACGAAGTGGTATGCAATCTCTACGGTGTGATCAAGCAGAAGAACATGTATGGCAAGCAAGTCCGTGGTATCGAGCGCAGTACGTTTCTGATCGACGCCTATGGCGTTCTGGTACAGGAATGGCGGGGCCTGCGGGTACCTGGCCATGCCAATGAAGTTTTGCAAGCCGCCACAAGCATAGGCTGAGCCCATTCA
>JBAZPE010000234.1:0-4797 GCA_041648375.1 Burkholderiaceae bacterium
CCAGCATGAAATAGGACAGGCCTTCCTGGTGAATATCCAGCGTGCCTGCCGCCGCTTCATGCAACGATGGCTTCCAGATATGGAAAGGGCGGGCGTCGACCAGCGTCACCACATCGGGGCCGAATTTTCGGCCCAGCTTGGATGCCAATTCGATGCCGCCGGCGCCGCCGCCGACGATGATGACGCGCTGGCGCGACGAGAGGCTTGAGGTTGATGTCATGCGTTAAGTATATCCATAGGCCACGCCCGGTCATGAACCGGGCGGTCGCTCACTGTTGACGAAGCCTGCCTGGGCGCCTGGGCCTATACGGAGGCCAGGCGGACGTCATCGTAGATAACGGTCCACCGCCACCGCGATCCAGACACCGGCAGCGAAGATCAGTGACATCATCACTGCGGCGCTACCGAGGTCCTTGGCGCGACCAAGCAAGGGGTGCGTCTCCACCGATAGTGCATCTGCCAGGGCTTCTATGGCCGAGTTGATCAGTTCAACCACCAGCACACCGATGACGACCATCAATAGCAGCACGACTTCAATCGTCGTGCGGCCCAGCAGGAACGCGGCCGGCACCATGAGCACGGCCAGCGCCAGCTCCTGTCGAAAAGCCGCTTCGTAGCGAATGGCGGCGCGCATGCCCTGCAGGGAATATCGAAGGGCATTCAGAATGCGCTTGAGCCCCCCTGCGCTCTTATAGGGCGAGGCGGGTGGCAACTTCGGGTCGGGCACGTTGTGCGAGGAGGGTGTCATAAACGCGGTGAGGTTGATGCTGGTGCACGAACCAGCACCCGCGTTTTAACAGATTAACGCTGACACTGTTCTATCAGACCCGCGCCCAGTGCAGCTCGAACGGGTCGATGACCCATGCTTAGAGGTGCTTGTAGGGGTCGATGCGCGCCGCCTCGGCTTTCAGGCGAGCATGCGCTCGCGTGCCGAAACGCTCCGCGAATTGGCGGGTGACGACGGCGCCAAAGAAAAAGATCTGCGCCGAGTAATAAATCCACAGCAGCAACAAAACGACGGAACCCGCCGCACCATAGGCATCAGCGGCGCCACCGCTGCCCAGGTAGAGGCCGATCCCCCATTTGCCCAGCAGGAACAGGGCGGCGGTAACGATCGAACCCGGGATCACGTCGCGCCAGACCAATCGCACGCTGGGCAGCATCTTGAAAATGACCGCAAACAGCGCGGCAACCACGCAATATGAAAACAGATTGGCCACGATGCCCGCAGTGGTGGCGAACACGGAATTGGCCCAGAACGCACCGTAATACGATTTCGCCGCAGCCAGGGCAGCGTTCACGCTCAATGAGAACAATAGGAACAATGCCAGCACCAGCACGACACCAAACGACAGAAAGCGCGCCTTGATGAAGCCCATCAGACCTGCCGGTTGTTTCTGCTCCGGCACTTCCCAGAGCTCGTCCAGACTGGCCTGCAATTCGGCGAAGGCCGTCGTCGCACTGAATATCAGCACACCAATCGAAAACAGCGCGGCAACGCCCCCACTGCCAGACTCGTGCGCGCTGGCCAGCACCGTCTGAATGACTTCGGCACTGCGCTCGCCCGTTAGATCGCGCAACTGCGCCACCAGTTGAGCCTGCACCGCTTCTTCGCCCAGAAAGAACCCCGCGACCGCGATCACCAGGATCAGCATCGGCGCCAGTGAAAACACCATGTACAGCGCCAGGGCGGCTCCCTTGCTGGCGGCGCGGTGTTTGCTCCATTGTGCGGCCGACTCTGCGAACATGGAGCCCAGCGACCGCAGTCGCATTCCACGCAGTTCGTATGGCAATGGCATGATCTACATCCTCTCTTGTCTTTATGGCTTCCCGGTGCAGCCCTCAGCCAGTAGCGTGCCAGCGTAGCATTCGGGCAAAAAAACACCCCCAGCGCGTGAGCCCTGGGGGTGTTTTTGTCGCTGTGATCCTGCGGTGCCGATCACATCGCACAGGTGCGACGTCATCGGCAGAGGGATCAGCCCTGCATGGACAGCGGGACTTAGAAGTCCATGCCGCCCATACCGCCCATGCCACCCGGCATAGCGGGAGCTGCCGGCTTGTCTTCGGCGATTTCGGCCACAGCGGCTTCGGTCGTCAACAACAGGCTGGCAACCGAGGCTGCGTTTTGCAGTGCGGTGCGGGTCACCTTGGTGGGGTCCAGAACGCCTTGCTCAACCAGATCGCCGTACTCGCCGGTAGCAGCGTTGTAGCCGTAGTTGCCGCTGCCCTTGGCAACGTTGTCCACCACGACGCTGGCTTCTTCACCGGCGTTTTCAACGATGGTGCGCAGGGGGGCTTCGATGGCACGCAGGATCAGCTTGATGCCGGCTTCCTGGTCCACGTTGTCACCCTTCACGGCACGAACGGCGTCGCGAGCACGGATCAGTGCAACGCCACCGCCAGGAACAATGCCTTCTTCCACGGCAGCACGGGTGGCGTGCAGTGCATCTTCCACGCGAGCTTTCTTTTCCTTCATTTCGACTTCGGTCGACGCGCCGACACGGATCACGGCAACACCGCCGGCCAACTTGGCCACGCGCTCTTGCAGTTTTTCACGGTCATAGTCCGACGAAGCTTCTTCGATCTGGGCACGGATCTGCTTGACGCGTGCTTCGATCGACTTGCCTTCGCCTGCGCCGTCGATGATCGTGGTGTTTTCTTTACCCACTTCGATGCGCTTGGCCTGGCCGAGGTCGTCCAGCGTGGCTTTTTCAAGCGACAGGCCGACTTCTTCCGAGATCACATTGCCGCCGGTCAGGACAGCGATGTCTTCCAGCATGGCTTTACGACGGTCGCCGAAGCCCGGTGCCTTGACGGCGGTGGTCTTCAGGATGCCGCGGATGTTGTTCACAACCAGGGTCGCCAGTGCTTCGCCATCGACGTCTTCTGCAACGATCAGCAGGGGACGGCTGGACTTGGCAACTTGTTCCAGGATCGGGAGCAGGTCACGGATGTTGCTGATTTTCTTGTCGAAAATCAGGACATACGGGTCGTCCAGAGCCGAAACTTGCTTCTCGGGGTTGTTGATGAAGTAGGGCGACAGGTAGCCGCGGTCGAATTGCATACCTTCGACGACGTCGAGCTCGTTGTCCAGCGACTTACCGTCTTCAACGGTGATGACGCCTTCCTTGCCCACTTTTTCCATGGCATCGGCGATGATCTGGCCGATCGAGGAATCGCTGTTGGCCGAAATCGAGCCGACTTGAGCAATTTCCTTGGTGGTGGTGCAAGGACGCGACAGGTTCTTCAGCTCGGCGACAGCGGCGACGACGGCCTTGTCGATGCCGCGCTTCAGGTCCATCGGGTTGATGCCGGCGGCAACGTACTTCAGGCCTTCCTGAACGATGGCTTGAGCCAGCACGGTTGCAGTCGTGGTGCCGTCACCGGCGTTGTCCGACGTCTTCGAAGCGACTTCTTTCACCAGCTGAGCGCCGATGTTCTCGAACTTGTCTTTCAGTTCGATTTCCTTGGCGACGGACACACCGTCCTTGGTCACCGTGGGGGCGCCGAACGAGCGCTCCAGCACCACGTTGCGGCCTTTGGGGCCCAGGGTGGTCTTAACAGCATTGGCGAGGATGTTTACGCCACGGACGATGCGCACACGGGCGTCATCACCGAAAAGTACTTGCTTAGCAGCCATTTATAGAATTCCTTGTAGTCTGAAAATCGAATTACGAGATCACGGCGAGGATTTCTTCCTCGCGGATGACGAGCAATTCCTCGCCATCGACCTTCACGGCCTGGCCGGCATATTTGCCGAACAGCACCTTGTCGCCCACTTTCAGGTCGATCGCTTGCACTTTGCCGTCTTCGCTCTTCTTGCCGGGGCCGACAGAAATCACTTCACCTTGATCGGGCTTTTCGGCCGCGCTTTCAGGGATGACGATGCCCGAGGCAGTTTTGCGCTCGTTGTCCAGACGCTTGATGATCACGCGATCACTCAAAGGACGCAGGGCCATGTGGGTACTCCTGTAATGGGTTTAGCTGACAGTTATTCAATCCAGGTGCCAGATTGGCACTCGCTGGGGTCGAGTGCTAATTATAGGGACGATGTCGGCGCATTCAAGGGGGGCGTTACAAATTTGGCGCTTTGACTTTTCTGGCTCGATATTGATCCGGCGCAAAGAACCTGTCGGTTCTCAGGCCTAGACTCACCTACCCGGATCGCCTCTTTGTGACGTTTGACGGACCCCTTGATGCCCCACGTGCTGATTCCCATGGACGGTTCCACGTCCGCCCTGCAGGCTGTCGAATTCGTCATTCAACATAGGGCGATGTTCGAGCCTTTGCAGGTTTCGTTGCTCAACGTTCAGCCTGGGCTGTTGCCGGAGTTCGCCAGGCTGCTGATCGGTGGCGCAACGGTGGACGATTATCACATTGCCCGGGGCGAAGTCGCCTTTCACTCCGCCTGCGTCAGGCTGAATCTGGCACACATACCGTATGGGCAGGAAATCAATATCGGCCATGTCGCCGAGTCCATCGTGGAATACGCCGCGGATCACCGATGTGATCATATTGTGATGGGATCGCGTGGACTGGGTAGCACAGGACAGTGGCTGCTCGGCTCTTCTACCACCCAAGTCCTGCATCTTGCAGAGGTGCCGGTCACCGTCGTGAAAGCGCAGCGCCACCATTAGCCAGGGCCTGTCCGTTGACGTCATGCATGCCTCGATGTGCGACCTATTGCAGCGGATTGCGCGGTTCCGAACTTACACCTTCGTACCGGGAATGAATCACATTCTGGCGAACAGAATCGAAGCGCTGTGAGCGTGGGGTGGTCGGTGCCGGTCTTGTCCA
>JBAZPE010000235.1:0-4758 GCA_041648375.1 Burkholderiaceae bacterium
TTCAGCGTGGATATAGCTGATTTCCTTCAGCTTCAACGCCCCTTCCAGCGCAATCGGGTAATGCATGCCACGCCCCAGGAACAACGCGTTTTCCTTGGTCGCAAACCGCTCGGCCCACGCCATGATCTGAGGCTCCAGCGCCAGCACGCCCGTGATGGCTGCTGGCAAGTGACGCAACGCCTTGATGTGGTCGGCTTCCTGCGCTTCAGTCAGGTGTCCACGCACTTGCGCCAGGCTCAGGGTCAGCAGGAACAGCGCCGTTAATTGGGTGGTGAACGCCTTGGTCGATGCCACGCCGATTTCAACACCCGCGCGGGTGATGTAGGACAGTTCGCATTCGCGCACCATGGCACTGGTGGCAGAGTTGCAGACGGTGAGCGTGTGGTTCATGCCCAGACTGCGCGCATGCTTGAGCGCGGCCAAGGTGTCGGCGGTTTCCCCTGACTGCGAAATCGTGACGACCAGGGTCTTGGGATTGGGGACGCTGTCGCGGTAACGGTACTCGCTGGCAATCTCCACACTGACAGGGATCTTGGCCATGGATTCGAGCCAATACTTTGCGGTCGAGCCGGCGTAGTAGCTGGTGCCACACGCGAGGATCAGAACCGAGTCAATCTCTTTGAAAACCTTGTAGGCGCTGTCGCCAAACAACTCCGGTGTGACCGATTCAATATCCTGAATGGTATCGCCCACGGCACGAGGCTGCTCGAAGATTTCCTTCTGCATGTAGTGACGATAGGGGCCAAGCTCGGCGCCGCCACTGTGCACGTTGACGGTGTGCACTTTGCGATCCGCTTCACGGCCGTCTGCATCCACCACCCACACGCGCGAGACCTGCAGGTCGACCACGTCACCGTCCTCCAGATAGATGATGGTGTTGGTGGTGCCTGCCAGCGCCAGCGCATCGGAGGCCACGAAATTCTCATTGGTGCCGGTGCCCACGACGAGCGGCGAGCCCTGACGTGCGCCCACGACGCGATGGGGTTCGTCGCGGCAGAAGACGGCGATGGCATAGGCGCCGGTCAGTCGCTTGACGGCCTGCTGCACGGCAGCGAACAGATCGCCTGCATACATGTGATGGACCAGGTGCGCGATGACTTCTGTGTCGGTCTGGCTCTCGAACACGTACCCGTAACCGGTGAGTTCTTCACGCAGTTCGTCGTGGTTTTCGATGATGCCGTTGTGCACAAGCGCGATGCGCGGTTTTTCGTCACCCAGATGAGAGAAGTGGGGATGCGCGTTATGCGTGGCGGGCACACCGTGCGTGGCCCAGCGCGTGTGGGCGATGCCGGTGTAGCCGGTGATCTTGTCTTCTTTGATCTGGTCGCTGAGCTCAGAGACCCGCTGCGTGCTGCGGGTGCGCTTGAGTTCGCCATCGGCGAACACCGCTACACCGCAAGAGTCGTAGCCGCGATATTCCAGGCGTCGAAGGCCCTCGACGAGGATGGGGGTGATATCACGCGTTGCGACTGCGCCTACGATTCCGCACATGAGGGAGTTCCCGAGAGATGTTTGATCGAAAAACATTGTGCAGGAGCGGACAAGAAATAAGAGTCCGATTTTTCATCTTTTTCGACGAATAATTTCATCCTATGCTACAAGTGAAATTATCAGTCGAAACAGCGTCATTTACGGATATTTATGTCACCACCCCTCATTCCGTCTGGTGCGCATGAGCCCCTGGACGACCTGGACCGGCGAATTCTGGCGCAATTGCAGCACGACGCATCGCCCAACAATCTTGAACTGGCCGCGAGCGTGCATGCTTCTGCGCCGACGACCTTGCGGCGGGTGCGCAAGCTGCGCGAGGGGGGCTATATCCAGAAGCAGGTGGCCATTCTGGCCCCGGAGAAACTGGGTGCGACGCTCACCGCGATCGTTGAGATCACCCTGGACAATCAATCGGCAGAAGTGATGCAAGCGTTCGAAACCGCCATGGTGAACGAACGCGCCGTGCTGCAGTGCTATCGCGTATCCACCGGTGCCGACTTCATTCTGGTCGTGCAGGTGCACGATATGACGGCCTACCACGCACTGGTGCATCGCGCTTTCACCGCCCAGGCGCGGGTGCGCAATGTGCGCACGTTTTTTTCCACGCATCGTGCCAAATTCGACACTCGAATCGAGCTTTGAGCCATTCGTTTTTGGATACGCTTTGCCACGACCGGCCACTGCGCCACGTTGATAACAAAAGGAGCCCACCGCATGCGCACGACTGATCAATTTCTGGAGCTGCCCACGACGCAATTCGATGTTTCACCAGACTGGATCGACTCGTATGGGCACATGAATTCGGCCAAGTACATCGTCGCGTTCGATCATCATGGCTACAACCTGTTCGAGCACTTCGGCATTGGTGCGTCCTACACCCAGCAGCAGCGATTGGGGCTGTACATGATCGAGATCCACACAGCGTTTCGCAAGGAGCTGCTGGCAGGCACACCACTGGAATTGCGCGTGCGCTTTCTGGCGTCGGACAACAAACGCGTGCACTGCCTGATGGAATTGTTCAATGCGCGAGAAGGCTATCTCGCCGCGACGATGGAGCAGTTGTCGATCAATGTGGATCTGAACACACGCAAGGTCACGCCGTTCACACACGATGTGGAGGCGAGAATGAAGCAGGTGGTGCAAGCGCATGCTCGACATGAGTGGCCTGCGGGCTTTTATCCGCGACTGACGCTGACGCGACGCACAGGCCCCTTGCCTTGATCAAGCTTTTGAAGCTGCTCGACAGGCACCCCGATCTGCAGGGCGAGATCAGCACGGCGTCATGTTGCTGTTGCGAGGCAACGTACCGTCAGATGAGGCTAGCACCGCCCTTGCTGCACCAGAAAATCCACGAGGGTCTCCAACGCCTCGTCCGGCAATGAGTCCGGTCGCAGGCGCATGACGTATCCCCACGAGCCACGCATGCGTTTGCCTGGAAAGAGTTCAACCAGTCGTCCGCTGCTCAACTCATCGTCGATCAGCGGCGCACGGCCCAGCGCGATACCCACCCCTGCTGCAACAGCGCCAACTACGGTGGTTAATCCAGCAAGCAACAGCACCTGCTCGGTAGGCAAGGCACCCGCGCCCAAGTGCGGGCCCCACGTCGACCAGTCGGTTTCCGGACTGTCGATGTGCTGTTCCTGGATGAGCCGATGGCGGCGCAGGATGTCGGGGTTGCTGCGCTGGTCCGGTGCGATGAGGGCGGGGCTGCAGATAGGCACCACGGTTTCCGACAGCAGCGCAATGTCACCGGCGGCCGCTGCGTGCGGGCCGCCCGCCTGCATGTGTATGAGGACAATATCAGGACCCTTGGCTGTCCAAGCCGGGGCGCGATGGGCATGCAACTGCACCTGAATATGAATGTTCGGATGAAGGCGACCGAACTCGCCGATGCGCGCGGCCAGCCAGAGCGATGCCAGAGAAGGATTGGCAGATATCCTGATCACGCGCTGGCGGGCAGGGGCAGCCACCTGGCGGACCTCGCGGCACGTGGCCTGCAACACCGCCAGGGCTTGCGTCACCCCCTCGAGCAGGCGCTCACCCGGCTCGGTGACCTCCGCCTGCCTCAAGGCCCCACCGCGATTGAGCAGGGTGCATCCAAGCTCGGTCTCCAACGCTCGCAACTGATGACTGACGGCGCTTTTGGTGACGTTGAGTTCCAGCGCAGCCAGGCTGACACTGCCCAGCCGGGCAACGGCTTCGAAGGCGCGCAAGGCGCCCAGCGCTGGAATTCGGTCGGGAAGGGTGGACATGCGGTTGAGTTTAATTCAACCGCATGTTGAAAATCCATCGCTAGGTGGCCTCGCGCGCATGAGCGAAGATGCTGACCTGACTGGAGAGCACAACGATGTATTTCGATTTTCGCTTATGGGCACTGACCGCAGGGATGCGGCTGGGTATGGCAGGCAGTGTCGCGCTGGGGCTGCTGGCGCTGTCGGCGGGCATTGCGCGGTTCGTGTTCCTGGGCCAGTTCCTGGCGCGCGTGTTTCAGGGTGCACCCTGGCAAGACTTGGTGTTCCCGCTCACAGGTGCCGCAGCCATGGTGCTGCTGCGTGCGCTACTGGACCATCGTCGCACTGTGCAGGCCCATCAGAGTGCGCTGAAAGCGCAGCAAATTCTGCGGGCTCGCCTGTATGACCGCATCGTGGCGCTCGGGCCCGCGTGGTTTGCCACCAAGCGTACTGGCGGTGTGATGCTGACGCTGGTCGATGGCGTCGAGCAACTGGAGACGTTCTTCGGTCAGTATCTGCCACAGGTGGCCATTGCACTCGTTGCGCCTTTCGCCATTTTTGCGGTTATCGCGTTCTGGGATGTGCCGGTCGCGCTGGTGCTGCTGGCTGCGGCGCTGTTTGCGCTGCTCGGGCCCGTGGTGGTTCACCGCCTGGACCGCAAGGCCAGCATGGCGCGCTCGCATTCGCTGGACGCCTTCGGCGAGTCGTTTCTGGACGCCATGCAGGGGCTACCTACGCTGAAGGCCTTCGGTCAGGGCAAGACCTTTGGCGCACGCCTCGCAGAAAAGGCCCGTGCGCTGTCCGACAACACGTTCTGGGTGCTGTCGGTGACCTTGCTCACCCGTGGCATGAGCGACCTGGGCATCGCGCTGGGCGCCGCGCTGGCGCTGGTGCTGGGTGCCTGGCGCGTGATGCAGGGCGAGATGAGTGTCGAGGCGCTGTTGATTGTGCTGATGGCGGGCACGGAGATCTTCCGACCGCTGCGCGATCTGCGCAGCGTGCTGCACAAAGGCATGCTGGGGCAGTCGGCCGCACA
>JBAZPE010000236.1:0-4752 GCA_041648375.1 Burkholderiaceae bacterium
CCAGGCGATGCCTTCTGGTTCGAGGACCCGGGCTACATTCTGGCGCGCCCCTTTCTGCAGCACTCGGGCCTTTCCATCGTGCCGGTGCCTGTTGACGCAAACGGCATGGATGTCGAAGCGGGGCTGCGCATGGCACCTCAGGCCGCCTTCGCCATGGTGACGCCATCTCACCAAAGCCCGCTGGGCGTGACGCTGTCACTACAGCGTCGCATGGCGTTGCTTGAGTGGGCCGCCCGACAAAACAGTTGGATCATCGAAGATGATTACGACAGCGAGTTTCGTTATCAGGGGCGACCGCTTCCTGCGCTCAAGAGCCTGGATCGCAACGATCGGGTCGTCTACAGCGGCACATTCAGCAAGGTGATGTTCCCGGGCTTGCGGCTGGCCTATGTGGTCGCCCCTGCCCGAGCCGTCCCGCGCTTTGAAGCCGTGGCCCATCGCCTGAACGCCGGTTGCCCCTATTTGCTTCAGGCCGGCGTCGCTGACTTCATTGCGCAGGGCCACTTCTTTCGTCACCTGAAAAAAATGCGGCACTTGTATGCCGAACGTCGCAGCATGACGCAGCGTGTGTTCAATGATGTCTTACGTGAACACTTGCATATCGAGTTGATGCCGGGCGGCATGCACATCCTCGCAAAGCTTGTCGATTCAACCAACGATCTAGCCATTGGCAACCAGATGCGCCTGGCTGGTCTGGCGTCAAATGCGCTCTCGCGCTGGTTTATCGATGCCGCGCCCCAGCATGGCTTGCTGTTTGGATTTGCAAACATCGTGGACGAGCAGCAGGCCATGCAGATCGCACTGCGCGTACGTCAGGCGATTGAACATTCCTAACGGCGACGTCGTGCCCTATACCTGGGCCTCGCCGCGACAAGATGACCCAACATGGCGCACAAATGCACCAATGCAGGGCGCAAGCGGATAGAATGCGCGTCGATATGGTGCATCGCCCGTGGCCGATCGCGGCAAAAACCTGGCATACATATTGCATGACTCACGGGTCACTCAGTCGTCCCCCTATACGAAGGATTCCACATGCCCGCCGCAGTTCGCCCCGCATCATTGCCGTCGCAAGCGCGCCGCCGCCTCATTCATCTGGCCATGGCAGGCACCATCGCCGCCCTCGCCCTATACAACGCGCCATCTGGCGCGGCAACGCCGGCAGGCGCCAAGACCCGCGTGGCGGCCGTCTACACGGTGCCGGTCGAACAACAATGGGTGTCTCGTCTGCACGTCGCGCTGGTTGCCGCGCGCGATCGTGGCGATATCGATTATGTGTTCTCCGAGAATGTCACCAACGCCGATTACGAACGGGTGATGCGTCAGTACGCCGAACAGGGCAACGCGCTGATCGTGGGCGAAGCCTTTGCCGTGGAAGCTGCCGCGCGCAAGGTCGCGCGTGACTACCCCACGACCGCCTTCCTGCTCGGTTCCTCGGGCAAGCCACAACAGCCGAACTTCGCCGTCTTCGACAACTACATCCAGGAACCCGCCTACCTCAGCGGCATGATCGCCGGTGGCATGAGCAAGTCCGGCAAGATCGGCCTGGTGGGCGGCTACCCCATTCCCGAGGTCAACCGCCTGATGAATGCCTTCATGGCAGGCGCCCAGGAAATCAACCCGGCCTCGCAATTCACGGTCAGCTTCATCGGTTCCTGGTTCGATCCTCCCAAGGCTAAGGAAGCCGCGTTTGCCATGATCGAACAGGGCGCAGACGTGCTGTATGCCGAGCGTTTCGGTGTGTCTGACGCCGCGCGTGAGCGCCGCGTGCTGGCCATCGGCAACGTTATCGACACCCAGGCGCAATACCCCGACACCGTGGTCGCCTCGGCCCTGTGGAACTTCGCCCCCACCATCGATCGCGCGCTGACTGCCGTGCGCGAAAAGTCGTTCAAGGCCGAAGACTATGGCCAATACTCGATGATGAAGTATCAGGGTTCGTCACTGGCCCCGCTGGGCACGTTCGAATCCAAGGTTCCGGATGCGATCAAGGCCAAGGTGGCCGAGCGCCAGAAAGCCATTCTGGATGGCTCATTCGTCGTCAAGGTCGTCGACACGGAACCCAAATCCTCCGCACGATGAACACGGCACCACCACCCGCTGCATGTGAGGCATCTGCCCCGCATGCGGCCTTGCGTCTGACCGGCATCACCAAACGATTCGGCACATTCACGGCCAACGACGCCATCTCACTCACCCTGGCGCAGGGTGAGGTGCTGGCCCTGCTGGGCGAGAACGGCGCGGGAAAATCCACCTTGGTCTCCATCCTCTTCGGCCACTACATGGCTGATGCAGGCACCATCGAAGCATTCGGCAAGCGTCTGCCCTCTGGGCGCCCTGACGCCGCCCTGGCGGCAGGCATCGGCATGGTGCATCAGCACTTTGCCATCGCCGATAATCTCACCGTGCTGGACAACATCATGGTGGGCACCGAATCGCTCTGGCGTCTGCGCTCTGCTCGCAAGGCGGCGCGCGAGCGGGTGATGGCACTGGGCGAACGATTCGGCCTGCAGATCGACGTCGACGCTCGCGCCGGCGATCTGTCCATTGGAGAAAAGCAGCGCGTCGAAATCCTCAAGGCACTGTATCGGGGCGCACGCGTGCTGATTCTGGATGAGCCCACCTCGGTGCTCACGCCACAGGAAGTGGACCGGCTTTTCGCCACCTTGCGCGTGTTCGTGGCTGAAGGCCTGTCCGTCATCTTCATTTCGCACAAGCTCGACGAAGTGATGGCCATCTCGCACCGCATTGCCGTCCTGCGCCGGGGGCAGCTCGTGGCCGAACGCGCCGTGGCACACACCTCGGCCGCCGAACTGGCCGAGCTGATGGTCGGGCGCAAGGTCGATCTGCCGCGCGTCGATGCGACCCTCAACGCCGATCAATCCGCACCGGTCATCACGCTATCGCAAGTGACCGTGCGCCACGCGCGGGGCAGCGTGCCGGTGCTGGACAGTCTGGATCTCACGGTGCATCGCCATGAAATCGTGGCCGTGGCGGGCATCTCGGGCAACGGTCAACAGGCGCTGGTGTCGGTGCTGACCGGCATGCGCGCCATCGACGATGGCACCATCCGTCTGGGCGCCGACCACCGCCTCGCCCCCCGTTCGCCGGCCGGCTGGACCATGGCGCGCGTGGGCCGCATCCCCGAAGACCGGCATCACGAGGGCATGGTGGGCGACAACACGCTGTGGGAAAACGCCATTGCCGAAGACCTGCACGATCGGCGCTTTGCGCGCTTCGGTCTGATCCGTGCCCAGGCGGCACGTGCCCATGCACGCGCACTGGTCGAACGCTTCGACGTGCGCGCTGCATCGCTGGAGGTTCGCGCGCGCAGCCTGTCCGGGGGCAATATGCAAAAACTCATTCTCGGGCGCACGCTCACGCGCGAGCCCGACTTCATCGTGGCCGACCAACCCACCTGGGGGCTGGACGTGGGCGCCGTCGCCTATGTCCGCACGCAACTGCTGGCCGCGCGCGAGCGTGGCGCAGGCATTCTGCTGATCTCCGAAGACCTGGACGAAGTGTTTGCCCTGGCTGATCGTGTGGCGGTGCTGTGCGCCGGCAAACTCGTGGCCGTCGCCCCCACCGCAAGCTGGACACGCGCCACCATCGGTCTGGCCATGACCGGCACCCGCACGGAATTTGCATCATGATGTTTTATCTGGAACGCCGCAGCGAACCCAGTCGCCTCACCCAGGTCATCGCGCCGCTGGTGGCCGTGGCCGCCACCCTGGCGATCTGTGCGCTGCTGGTTGCCTGGGCGGGCGCGCCGGTCGGGCGCACCTATGCGTTGTTGTTCGAAGGCGCATTCGGCTCACGCTTCGCCTTGTCCGAAACCATCACCCGCGCCACGCCGCTCATGCTCACGGGCCTGGCCTGCGCGGTGGCGTTCCGGGCACGGTTCTACAACATCGGGGCTGAAGGCCAGCTCTATCTAGGGGCATTGGCAGCCATTGCCGTGGGCGGCATGCATGGTGGCGTCGGGTTCGACATGCCCACACCCGTGCTGTTCGCCCTGATGATGGCGGCCGCCGCGTGCGCAGGTGCCCTGTTGCTGCTGATTCCGGCTTTGCTCAAGACTCGGCTGGGTGTCGACGAAGTCGTCACCACGCTGCTGGGCAACTTCATCATCCTGCTATTCATCTCGATGATGCTGGATGGTCCCATGAAAGATCCCATGGCCATGGGCTGGCCCCAGTCGGTGGCCCTCAATCCTGATCTGGAATTCGGCAAGCTCATCGAACGCACGCGCGCCCACACCGGGGTTCTATGGGCGATCGGTCTGGCCATCTGCCTGTGGCTGGTGAACCGCTACAGCGTGTGGGGGTTTCAGATGCGATCCGTGGGTGCAAACGCCCATGCCTCGAAATTTCTGGGACTGCCGGTCACCCGCATCATGCTGGGCACGGCCATGCTCTCCGGCGCACTGGCCGGTCTTGCCGGCGCCATCGAAGTGGCCGGGCGCACCAGCTACCTCACGCTCGATATGTCGCCCGGTTATGGCTACACCGGCGTGGTGGTGGCGATGCTCGCCGGTCTGCACCCGCTGGGCGTGATCGCCGCCAGCCTGTTCGTGGCTGGCATGCTGGTCGGTGCAGACAGCATGAGCCGCGCCGTGTCGGTGCCCAACTATATTTCCGATGTCATCGTCGCCACGTCGCTGCTGACTATGCTCGTGGCCACCCTGTTTTCGCAGTACCGCATCCGGCGCCAGGCGCGCTGAGCATCGTTCTGAAGCGAGTTGAGTATGGA
>JBAZPE010000237.1:0-4750 GCA_041648375.1 Burkholderiaceae bacterium
CGACCTTTGAAAAGCGTCTCGGAAGTCAGTTGCACCTCAGAGAGATGCGCGTCGGTTTTAGACATGTACCACTCAACCTAGAAAAGGAAATCAGACGTGCCGTTCGTGGGATTGTCTGGCGAGCCTCACGGTGCCGTATTGGCCCCTAGCCAGACCGGGACCACTACCATCAAGCCGCGCGCACCTGGATTTCGGGCCGTGAGGCAGAACGCGAACCAGGAACCGGTGCGCACCCTGGCGGGTGATAGGTATGCACCAATGAAAGCTTGACAGCATCACCCTCATTGCGGCGCGCCGCGTGCAAAGTGCGGCAATGGAAAAATACGACATCGCCCGGTTCAAGCACCGGGCAGACTGCGCTGTCCAGCCACGATTGGTTCGCAGGCACATCGGCTCGAAAAAACATCTTCTCGTCAAAGGAGTCAAGACTGAAGTCCACGGCATGCGAGCCGGGAATTAGCCATAGTCCACCATTGTCGGCACTTTCGTGCCCCATGGCGAGCCAGCTCGACACCAGATTGCCCTGCGTGAAAGACCAATAACGCAGGTCCTGATGCCATCCGGTCGCCGTGCCGAACGAGGGGTGCTTGGTCATCACGCAGTTGTGATGCACACGAGACAACACCGGTGCAGCCTGGAAATAACCCTGCAGCCAACGCGTCATGGCGGACGCGCTCGCCCATTGTTCGAACGCCTCCCCTCGACCGTAGGCATCGAGCAATCGCCTGACCGTCGCCGCTCCGGGCGAATCAAGCCCGGGTGCACCGGGATAATTCAAATCGGCTTCCAGCTCCAGAGGCTCGATGCGTGCCTGCAGGTGCTGCACCGCCAGGCTGCGCAGGCGGGCAAACACGGCGGGCTCAGCCAACTCGCGCACGACCACGAACCCGTCACGCGACAGGGCTTCATACTGCTCGGTGTAGCAGTTACTGGACATCGACTCGATTCGTATAAAACACGGTGACGCGCGCTTGCCGGGTGAGCACCGTGCACACGCCCGACAGAAGGGAATCTTTGCGATAACGCAGCATAGCGCCGGTGAGCTGACATTGTACTAACCGTTGCGGGACATCAACGGTTAGTAACGTATATTGCAAGATGAGACAGCTAAGCACATAATACGCACAGCCCCTCCGTAAATAACAACCATTCGCATTATATCGCTGACGGTTGCATTAAGGATTCACGCCATGGCACAGCCTCGTTCCCAACACGACTTCGCCCGCCTGCGGTTCTCGCAGACGGTTCAAACGGCCCTGATCGTTGTCGCGCTGGGCAGCGCGGCCATGATTCCGGCTTTGATCTTCGGCTAGCGCGAGCGGATCCATTTCCACAGACCGCCGAGCACAACGGGCACGACTGCTGCAGCAATACCGACCAGCACGATCGTGTTCAGATGGTCACGCACGATCGGGATGTTGCCAAAGAAGTAGCCTGCGCTTACCAGGCCCACTACCCACAGCAGCGCACCCGTCACGTTGAAGAGCTGAAAGCGCCCGAAATGCATCGCACCCACACCTGCCACGAAAGGTGCGAAGGTGCGAAACAGGGGCAGAAATCGAGACAGCACGAGTGTCTTGCCGCCGTGCCGCTCGTAAAACATTTGCGTTTTCAGCAGCGCGCCACGATCGAGGAAACGATAGGACCCCGTAAACACACGTGGCCCCAGATAGCGCCCGATGCTGTAGTTCAGCGTGTTGCCCAATATGGCCGCAGCCACGAGCAGCACGCACAGCAGCACCGGGTCGATGTGCCCTGTTGCAGCCAGCGCACCGGCCACGAAGATAAGCGAGTCACCTGGCAGAAACGGCAGGATCACCAGGCCGGTCTCACCGAATATGATGAAGAACAGCACCGCATACACCCACGCGCCGTACTGCTCGACCCACACACCCAGTACCTGGTCGATGTGCAGCAGCATATTCAATAGATCGGCCATGATGGTGTGCGCCTGCCAGAAGGAAAACGCGGCCACTATATCGCACTGACCTGTCTATCCGGTGGATGGCCCATGGCCTTCTCTTGAACGAAGCGCTCTTTCCGGACCGCATTCCTACTCGGCCAGGGCGCGCATCTCTTTGTAGAGATCGGATTTGCCTTCGAATCCGATGCCCGGCAGATCCGGCATGACGATATGTCCATCCTGCACGCGCACGCCGTCCGGAAACCCACCGTAGGGCTGGAACAAATCCGGATAGCTCTCGTTGCCACCCAGACCAAGGCCGGCCGCAATGTTCAGGGACATCTGATGCCCGCCATGCGGAATGCAGCGCGATGGCGACCAACCCGCCACTTTCAGCGCAGCGAGTGTGCGCTGGTATTCGCACAGCCCGTAGGACAATGCACAATCGAACTGCAGCCAGTCGCGGTCCGAGCGCATGCCGCCATAACGCAGCAGATTACGGGCATCCTGGTGACTGAAGAGATTCTCGCCCGTGGCCATCGGGCCTGGGTAATACTCCGCAAGCGCGGCCTGAAGCTGGTAGTCGAGCGGGTCGCCCGCCTCCTCATACCAGAACAGCGGATACTCGCGCAGCATCTTGGCATAGGCGATGGCCGTGTCCAGATCGAAACGGCCATTCGCGTCGACGGCCAGTTGTGCATGCGAACCGATCTCGGAGAGTACCGCTTCGATGCGTGCGGCGTCCTCGGCAATCGACGCGCCACCGATCTTCATCTTCACCACGTTGTAGCCACGATCAAGATAAGCGCGCATTTCCCCACGCAGGGCTGACAGATCCTTGCCCGGGTAGTAGTAGCCCCCTGCGGCATAGACGAACACGCTCGGATCGGCTTCGCGGCCTGCGCGTTCGGCCAGTAAACGGAACAACGGCTTGCCTGCGATCTTGGCAACGGCATCCCATACCGCCATGTCGATCGTTCCTACCGCGACCGAGCGCTCGCCGTGGCCACCCGGCTTCTCGTTTTTCATCAACGTGGCCCAGATACGGTCAGCATCGAGGTTCTCGCCCGTGTCATCGATCAGGGTGGCCGGGTCGGCTTCCAGCACGCGCTGCGCAAAACGCTCGCGGATCAACCCGCCCTGCCCGTAACGGCCGTTCGAATTGAACCCATAACCCACGACGCGTTTGCCATCGCGCACCACATCGGTCACCACGGCAACCAGACTGGTGGTCATCTTGGTGAAGTCGATATAGGCATTGCGGATGGGTGACGAGATGGGTTTGGTAGACTCGCGTATGTCGATGATTTTCATGGCAACCGTTGATAGGTGAAGTAGAGTCGACATCTTCAACCGCCCGGCACCAGGCGTCCAATGCCTGATTTTTTGCACTCCATGTTCCTACGGCATTGCTCATGAACCTGTCATGGCTCGACGACTTCCTGGCGCTGGCCAATACCCTGAATTTCTCCCGTGCGGCCGACGAGCGGCATATGACGCAACCCGCTTTCAGCCGACGCATACGTGCGCTGGAAGAATGGCTGGGCGTGCCGCTGTTCGATCGCTCGGCCCAGCCGGTGCGCCTGACGCCGGCTGGCGACTGGTTTCGCGAAAATGCGCATGACCTGCTCAAACGGGTCGCGCGCCTGCCCCAGCAAGCCCAGGAAGTCGCCGTCGCACACGAAGGTGCGTTGCGCTTTTGTGCCACGCATGCGCTTTCGCTCACGTTCCTGCCGACCTGGCTGCGTCGAATCGAAACGCGCATCCCCGGTAGCCGACTCGAGGTGATGTCCGATGTGCTGTCTCAATGCGAAGCGGCCATGCTGCACGGGCGCGCACAATTCATGCTCGGTCACGCGCACGCACATGTGCCCGGCCGACTGCGCGCACCCGACTTCCAAAGCGTCGTGATCGGACAGGACACGCTGCGGTGCGTGGGCGCACCCGATGCCATGGCCGCCTGGCAGGCCGACACCAGGCCCCTGCTGCAATACAGCGAGACATCGGGTCTGGGCCGAATCATCGCCGGGCTGCCCGACACCGCGTTCGACGCGCCACACGCCCAGGTGGTCTTCACGGCACATCTGGCGACCATGCTGCGATCGATGGCGCTTGACGGGCGTGGCCTAGCCTATCTGCCCGACAGCCTGATCGACTCGGATCTGCGTGCGGGCACGCTGACCTGCGCACCCGACATATTGCCCATCGATCTGCACATTCGACTCTACCGCGCCAGCACGCCGATGGTGCCTCGCGCGCAAGCACTATGGGACACTGCCCTCGACCTTGCGACGCCGTGCTGACCAGGCAATGAGCGGCAGTGCGAGCGTGGCGCAACCCGCCATCACTCCGAAGCCCCAACCGCTTTGCGACAGCCCCAGCAGGTTCACCAGATTAATGGCGAGAAACATGAACAGTCCTGCCGAGAGCATGGTGTAGAGCGCGATGGCCGTGGTTCTGGCCTGATCACCCACGCGCTGCGCCAAAAACGCCATGATGGCCATGTTGTTGCCTGCCAACGTGAACGCCTGCAGCACCTGAAACATTGCCATCACGACTGGATCCACGGCCCAGGCCAGGCCCGCCCATCGCAATGCCGTCATCGCACCAGACAGCATGATCAGCCGAATAGGGCTGATACACGCGAGCACGTGACGGGCCAGCATGAACAACACCACCTCGGCACCAATACCAACCGTCCACAGCATGCCGATCTGCCGGGTATCCAGCCCCAGATCGAGCCAGTAAAGTGACGCATACGAATAGAGATACCCGTTGCTGGCCTGGATCAATGCAGAGGCGACGATGCACCAGAACACAGGGGTGTCCGACAGAATCTGCATCAGC
>JBAZPE010000238.1:0-4748 GCA_041648375.1 Burkholderiaceae bacterium
CTGGGCATCGAGCGCACCTGGAAGGAAATAGAGCGAGCAGATCTCATTTTGCATATGCAGGATGCGCGCGACCACGCGGCACCGCCCGATCCATCCATCATGGACCGGCTGCCGGCACGCACGCCAGTACTGCGGGTATTCAACAAGATCGATCTGATAGAAGACAACACGCCACTCGAAGCCGGCACGCTTCGCATCTCGGCCAAACAGGGACTGGGGCTGGACGCCTTGCGCTCGGAGATCCTGAAGATCGCCGGCTGGAACCCAGGTATCGAATCACCCTGGATGGCACGCGAGCGCCACTTGCAGGCACTGAACGCAGCGGCAGATCATCTGGCGCGGGCCACCGCGCACGCCGCCCACGACGACCGCGTGCTGGACCTGTTTGCCGAAGAGTTGCGACTGGCGCATCAGAGTCTGACGGCCATTACAGGGGTGTTCACCAGCGACGATCTGCTGGGCGAGATATTCTCGAGCTTCTGCATCGGGAAGTGAACGGCTCGCAGCCGAACTGACGCCCGTCCCACACCGAGCTATTGATGACCATCCACCTGCGCGCTCACCATCTGTTGTGCACCCTCACCTTCAAAGGTGAGGGCTACAGCCCCGCGTTCGTGGCCAACTACATCAGTATCGTCAACCGACTGAACCAGGGCGAAGACGTATTGATCGTCGAGGGTCCCGACGACATTTGCGCGCCACTGTTGCAGAGCTCCCAACCACACTGTCTGGCGTCCAGCGTGCTGGCACGTGATGCGACTGCGGCACGGGTGTTGTCGAGCTCGCTCGGACGTCCGATTGAAGTGGGCAGCCGAATCGACATGAGTGCTACCCACACCGCACTCAGTCGGCAGGCCTTTCACACGCCCGACGTTCGTCAGGCGTGTAATGGTTGCGAATGGTCGGCGCTGTGCACCGGTATTGCCGCAGCGGATTATGCAAACGTATTGCTGCATCCAGCCGCACCCATGTCCGGTAAAGAATCTACGTCGTCGAACGCCTTATAAGCGCGACCCGAAGTCGGGTGCGTCGACGCCTGAGGCGTCAACGCTTCGTGGCATGACGGTATGACGGCACGCAGCGCGACACAACCATTCGCGCCGCATCACCCGGTTTACACCAGACGCAGCATCCAGCCGTGGCGATCTTCTGCGCGACCATACTGGATATCGGTGAGGTCTTTACGCAGCGCCATCGTCAACGCACCGGCAGGCGCAGATTCGTCGCCGACCGAAAATTCGCGGCTCTTCAACATATTGATGGGCGTGACGACGGCCGCCGTGCCACACGCGAACACTTCAGTGATCTCGCCCGATGCCACGCCCTCGCGCCATTCATCGATGGAAATATCACGCTCTTGCACGGTGTGTCCGCGATCACGGGCCAACTGAATGATGCTGGCGCGTGTCACACCTTCCAGGATGCTGCCTGTCAGTGCAGGCGTGAGCAGCGTGCCGTCACGTTTGACCAGGAAGACGTTCATTCCACCCAGCTCTTCCAGATACTTGTTTTCGCGCGGATCCAGGAAGAGCACCTGCGCGCAGCCATTGGCCGTGGCCTCTTTCTGCGGCAACAACGAGGCGGCATAGTTGCCACCGCATTTGGCCGCGCCTGTGCCCCCTTTTGCGGCGCGGGCAAAATCGGTCGACAGCCAGATCGAAACCGGTGCGACGCCTTTGGCGAAATAAGGACCTGCGGGGCTGGCAATGACGTAATACGCAGCTTTCTGTGCCGAGCGCACACCCAGGAAGCTTTCATTCGCAATCATGAAAGGACGCAGATACAGGCTTGTTTCCGGGGCGCTTGGCACCCAGTTCGCATCAGCCTTGACCTGTTGACGAATCGACTCGACGAATAGATCCACGGGCAGCTCGGGCAAAGCCAGTCGGCGAGCGGACAGTTGCATGCGTTTTGCGTTCGCCTGCGGACGGAACGTCCAGATCGAGCCGTCGGCATGGCGGAAAGCCTTCAGGCCTTCAAAAATTTCCTGTGCATAATGCAGAACCGATGCCGCCGGATCCAGCATCAAAGGCCCATAGGGTCTGACTTCGGCGTTGTGCCAGCCTTGCTCCTGCGTCCAGTCGATCGCCACCATGTGATCGGTGAAATGCTTGCCGAACCCGGGATCGGCAAGAATTGCCTCGCGCTCCGCCAGCACACGCGCTGTGGAAGAAGAAGTGGTACGGAAGGATAGTGCGCTTTCAGAAGTCATGATATTTGCCAGAGCCATCAGGACCGCCTGGACCATCACGTTCGGTGGGCACAGACAGAGAAAAAGAAGTTATCGATTATTCCACGCCTGAGCCTACTACAAAACGCCTGGGTGATTTTTGTTCACGCGAGCGCGCCGCGTCTGTCGATCTTGCGGCTCAGTACGACCGAGGTCTGGGTTCTATTGACGCCTTCGATCTGCCCAATTCGGTCCAGCATGGCATCCAGCGCCTCGGTATCATCGCAGCGCAACAGGATCAAGTAATCGAAAGCACCACTGACGGCACACACCTCTTCGATTTCAGGCCAGCGCTTCAAGGTCGCCATGACACTGAGGCCCGTGTTGGCTCGCACGATGATTGAACAATAGGCACGCACCGAGGCCGTTTCCACGGCACGGCCCAGGCGCACGCCGTAACCCGAGATCACCTGCATTTTTTCCAGACGACTGATGCGGGCAACCACGGTGGTTCGCGCCAGGCCGAGCTGACGTGCCAGTGAGGCCACAGGCTCGCGCGCATTGCCCTGAAGCAGCGACAGCAGGTGGCGATCCTTGTCATCCAAGCTTGTGGTCATACGAATCGTCCAATCATCCAGTCATTATGACGATAATACCGCGCCTTTCGTCAGAACTCCGGCTATAAATCGACCACGTTCTCGCCTAGCATGGAGCATCGCACGGCACGATGCCGACTCCCTGCTTCCAAGGAAACAACCATGTCATCACCCCTTCCAGTCACCATTCTGGGCGCCGGCAAAATAGGCTTTGCCATCGCACTCATTCTTCATGAATCTGGCAGCTATGCGGTGCGCGTGGCGGATCGGGATGCCGCGGCGCTCGAGAAGATTCGCAGCCTGGGATGCAAGGCCCTGCTGCTCGAAGATGCATCCCTGACGCCAGCAATCGAGGGTCAATACGCCGTGCTCAACGCCCTGCCCTTTCAATATGCCTTTGAGGCCGCACGGGAGTGCGCGCGACAAGGCGTTCATTATTTCGATCTCACCGAAGATGTCGCCAATACCCAGGCGATTCGCGCCTTGTCGGACCGTTCGAACATTGTGCTGATGCCGCAGTGTGGCCTGGCCCCTGGCTTCATCGGCATTGCAGGGCATGATCTGGCAGGCCGCATGGACCAGGCGCTGGACGTCAAAATGCGCGTGGGCGCATTGCCACGGTTTCCGACCAACGGCCTGCGTTATAACCTCACCTGGAGCACGGCAGGGTTGATCAACGAGTATTGCAACCCTTGTGAGGCGATTGTCGAAGGGCAGAAAACATCGCTGCAGGCGCTTGAAGGGCACGAAACATTCGTGCTGGATGGGATCGAGTACGAAGCGTTCAATACCTCGGGTGGACTGGGCACACTGCCCGATACCCTGCTGGGCAAGGCGCGCAACGTTGACTACAAATCCATCCGATATCCAGGACACTGCCAAATCCTGAAACTGCTGTTGGACGACCTTCGACTGCGCGAACGTCGAGAACTCCTGATTGATCTGTTTGATCACGCCTTACCGGCCACCCAGCAGGACGTGATCGTCATTCTGGCCAGTGCCACCGGATACAAGAACAACACCCTGACCCAGTCGACCTACACCGCAAACATCCTGGGCCAAACCGTCGCCGGTCACCCGTTGACAGCCATCCAACTGACCACGGCCTGCGGCATCTGCACCGTTCTGGACCTGCTCGTCGAGCAACGCATTGGCGCGCGCGGATTCATTGGTCAAGAGAGTGTGGCACTGGATGATTTTCTGGCCAATCGCTTTGGCAAAGTGTTTGATGGCAAGCGAATTGGTCTGGTTGAAAAAGCGAGGAATGAAGCTGGAGCGCACGCCTTGGCCGCTTAGAAACGCGCCAGAAGACTTACTCATGACAGGGGGCTTTCGAGCCCCTTTTTTGGTTTTTCGCCTGTGGATTGCCTGTGCGCGACCTGTGGACCAAGAATGAACAACCCCTGGTCCTGCCGTGACCAGGCAAATCTGTCCCACCTTGTTCAGAAAAATCCAGCTGACTGGCGCACAACAAAAAGTCGAGCTAGAGGCCTGTTCGACAACGATAAAACATAGTTATCCAACTTATCCACAGGCCTTATCCATTACAACTATCTATATATATAAAAGAAAGAAGAAATACAGATACCCAGCAAAAAAGCCGGAACAGACCAACCAAAAAAAGGCCAAGGGCTTGGCAGACCAGCAACGGCACAGATGACGAACCCAGGATTCACTCCGGCAACGCTCGCACCTTTGGATTGAAGACCACCACGCTTCAGCGCTACCTGCATCGAGATACGCATTCAGACCGCTCGTTTTGCAATCGCACGGCTCTACGACCAACCCGGGCATCCATCGGGAGCGGACAAGGCACCGTAAGCCCCTCCAGGCCCTTCTAAGCGCTTTTTTTAGCTTCGCCAGTGATCCTGCACTCAGGCGTTCTGCTGAAACGCCTGTAGCCGCGTTGTGGCGGCTCCGCATGCCTATGCGGGTTCGTCCGGTACTTAGCGCGTGAGCGGTGCGTTCGGTCCATGTCGCGC
>JBAZPE010000239.1:0-4746 GCA_041648375.1 Burkholderiaceae bacterium
ACCCGTGATGAAGACAGCAGGTCGGATCATGGGCGCATGGGCGTCGATTCGATCGGTATCGATTCGACTTACTGCGGCGTCAGGCCTGCGTGCAACTCTTGCAGCGAATACACCTTCAGACCACCGCCATCACGCAGATACTGCATGCCTTCGACAGCGGCACGCGCACCGGCAATGGTGGTGTAGAAGGTGACCGCAGCAGCCAGCGACTGCGTACGAATGGCACGCGAGTCGGTGATGGCGTTGCGACGCTCTTCGACGGTGTTGACCACGAACGACACTTCGCCGTTCTTGATCAGATCGACGATGTGCGGGCGACCTTCGGTGACCTTGTTGACCAGTTGCACCGGAATACCCGCTTCCTCAATGCTCTTGGCCGTGCCACGTGTGGCCACCAGTTGAAAGCCCAGTGCATGCAGGCCACGCGCCACTTCCACGGCACGAACCTTGTCCTGATCCTTCACGCTGATGAACGCCGTGCCGGATTCAGGCAAGCGCACGCTGGCCGCCATCTGCGACTTGACGAAGGCCTCGCCGAAACTCTCGCCCACGCCCATCACTTCACCGGTGGATTTCATCTCGGGGCCGAGAATCGTATCCACGCCGGGGAACTTGTTGAACGGGAACACCGCTTCCTTGACCGAGTAGTAGGACGGCACGACTTCGTGCGTGATGCCCTGCGCCTTCAAGGTGCGTCCGGCCATGGCACGCGCGGCGATCTTCGCCAGTTGCAGGCCAGTGGCCTTGGACACATAAGGCACGGTACGGGAGGCACGAGGATTGACCTCGAGCACATACACATCGCCGTCCTGAATGGCGAACTGCACGTTCATCAGGCCTTTGACGTTCAAGGCACGGGCCATCATCTCGGTCTGACGCTTGATCTCGGCGATCACGTCCTGCGACAACGAATAAGGCGGCAAGCTGCACGCGGAATCGCCCGAGTGCACGCCAGCCTGCTCGATGTGTTCCATCACACCACCGATGAACACCTGCTCGCCATCGGCCAGGCAGTCCACATCGACTTCGGTCGCGTTGTTCAGGAAGCGATCGAGCAGCACCGGGGAATCATTGCTGACCTTGACCGCTTCGCGCATGTAGCGCTCCAGGTCGGTCTGCTCGTGCACGATTTCCATGGCGCGGCCACCCAGCACATAGCTTGGGCGCACCACCAGGGGATAGCCGATTTCTGCGGCATGCGAAAGCGCTTCGGCTTCCGTGCGAGCGGTACGGTTGGGCGGCTGACGCAGCCCAAGCTTGTTCAGCAGTTTCTGGAAACGCTCACGGTCTTCAGCCACATCGATGGATTCGGGGCTGGTACCGATGATGGGCACACCGTTGGCTTCCAGCGCACGCGCCAGTTTCAAGGGCGTTTGGCCACCGTATTGCACGATCATGCCGACGGGGTTTTCCTTGTGCACGATTTCGAGCACGTCTTCCAGGGTCAGCGGTTCGAAATACAGGCGATCGGACGTGTCGTAGTCGGTGGAAACCGTTTCGGGGTTGCAGTTGACCATGATGGTTTCATAGCCATCTTCACGCAGCGCCAAAGACGCATGCACGCAGCAATAGTCGAACTCGATGCCTTGCCCGATGCGGTTCGGTCCGCCGCCCAAGACGATGATTTTCTTGCGATCGGTAGGTGCCGACTCACATTCCTCTTCGTACGTCGAGTACATGTAGGCCGTGCGGGTGGAGAACTCCGCCGCGCAGGTGTCCACACGCTTGTAGACCGGACGCACGTTCAACTGATGGCGCAGCTTGCGCACTTCGCCTTCGGCCGTGTCCAGCAGGAACGCCAGACGACGGTCGGAGAACCCGCGACGCTTCAGCTCCCACAGCAGACCGTAGTCGAGATCGGCAATGGTCTTTTGCTCGAGCGCGAGTTCGATGTCGACGATTTCCTTGATCTGCGACAGGAACCAGGGATCGATCTTGGTGATGTTGAACACTTCGTCCAGCGACATGCCCTGGGCAAACGCGTCGCCGACATACCAGATGCGTTCCGGGCCAGGTTCGCCCAGTTCGATCTGAAGTTTTTCGCGATCAGTGGTTTTCTGGTTCAAGCCGTCCACACCGACTTCCAGACCGCGCAGGGCTTTCTGAAATGATTCCTGGAAGGTCCGGCCGATGGCCATGACTTCTCCCACCGACTTCATTTGCGTGGTCAGACGCGAGTCGGCAGTCGGGAACTTCTCGAACGCGAAGCGTGGCACCTTGGTGACCACGTAGTCGATCGAGGGCTCGAACGAGGCCGGCGTGGCCCCACCCGTAATTTCGTTCTGAAGCTCGTCAAGCGTATAACCCACAGCCAGGCGGGCGGCAACCTTGGCAATCGGAAAGCCCGTGGCTTTCGATGCCAGAGCGGACGAACGCGACACGCGAGGATTCATTTCGATGACGATCATGCGACCGTCTTTCGGATTCACCGCGAACTGGACGTTGGAGCCGCCCGTATCCACACCGATCTCGCGCAGGACGGCGATCGATGCGTTACGCATGATCTGATATTCCTTGTCCGTCAGCGTCTGCGCCGGCGCCACCGTGATCGAGTCACCGGTGTGCACACCCATGGGATCCAGGTTTTCGATCGAGCACACGATGATGCAGTTGTCGGCACGATCGCGCACGACTTCCATCTCGAATTCCTTCCAGCCCAGCAAGGATTCTTCGATCAGCAGCTCGCTGGTGGGCGATGCCTCCAGGCCGCGACGGCAGATGGTTTCGAACTCTTCGGCGTTATAGGCGATACCGCCGCCGGAGCCGCCCATGGTGAAGCTGGGCCGGATGACGGTCGGAAAGCCTGCCGTGTTGGCCTCGCGAGCGATGCGACGCTGGACTTCCCAGGCCTCATCCAGCGTGTGGGCCACGCCCGACTTGGCGGATTCCAGGCCGATGGCGCTCATGGCCACCTTGAATTTCTGGCGATCTTCGGCTTTTTCGATGGCGTGCTCGTTGGCACCGATCATCTCCACACCGTGCTTCTCGAGCACGCCATGACGTGCCAGGTCCAGCGCGCAGTTCAGCGCAGTCTGTCCGCCCATGGTCGGCAACAGTGCATCGGGCTTCTCGCGCTCGATGATTTTTTCGACGGCCTGCCAGGTGATGGGCTCGATGTAGGTCACATCGGCCGTCTCCGGGTCGGTCATGATCGTGGCCGGGTTGCTGTTGACCAGAATGACGCGGTAGCCCTCGGCCTTCAGGGCCTTGCAGGCCTGTGCGCCGGAGTAGTCGAATTCGCAGGCCTGCCCGATGATGATGGGGCCGGCGCCAATGATGAGGATGCTTTTTAGGTCTGTACGCTTGGGCATGATCTTTACTTTTTGTCGGCCATCAGGGCGATGAACTTGTCGAACAGTTCGATGATGTCGTGCGGGCCGGGGCTGGCTTCCGGGTGACCCTGGAAGCAGAATGCCGGGCGATCCGTCAGCTCGAAGCCCTGCAAGGAGCCGTCAAACAGCGACACATGGGTGACGCGTGCGTTCGCGGGCAGCGTGGCCGCGTCGACTTCAAAGCCATGGTTCTGGCTGGTGATGAACACACGCCTGGAGTCCAGGTCGTGCACCGGGTGGTTCGCACCGTGGTGGCTGTTCTTCATCTTGACCGTTTTTGCGCCGACCGCCAGGCCCATCAACTGATGGCCCAGGCAGATGCCGAAGATCGGCATCTTGCGCTCGAGGAACACCCGAGTGGCGTCAATGGCATAGTCGCAGGGCTCGGGGTCACCCGGGCCGTTGGCCAGGAACACGCCGTCAGGCGAGAGCGCCAGAACATCTTCGGCAGGCGTTTGAGCCGGCACGAGCGTCACGCGGCAACCGCGGTCGGCCAGCAGGCGCAGAATATTCAGCTTTACGCCGAAATCGTAGGCAACGACGTGATAAGGCGTGGTATCGGGCTTGGAGAAACCTGCACCAAGCTGCCACGTGCCATCGGTCCATTCGGCAGATTTTTCGATGGACACCGTCTTGGCGAGGTCCAGCCCGGACATACCCGGAAAACCCTTGGCCAGGGCAACAGCCCGGTCGGCATCATCGCCCACCAGAATGCAGCTGCCCTGTGCGCCCTTTTCACGCAGGATGCGCGTGAGCTTGCGGGTATCGATGCCGGAAATGGCCACCACGCCCTGCGCTTTCAGATAGTCGGGCAAGGAGGAGGTGGCGCGGAAGTTGGACACACGGGCGGGGCAATCACGCACCACCAGGCCCGCGGCAAATACTCGGCGCGACTCCACGTCTTCTTCATTGATCCCGGTGTTGCCGATGTGGGGGTAGGTCAAGGTGACCGTTTGCCCCGAATAGCTGGGATCTGTCAGAATTTCCTGGTAACCGGTCATGGCGGTGTTGAACACCACTTCGGCAACAGTGTGGCCAGACGCACCGATCGAAATGCCTCGAAAGATGGTGCCGTCCGCCAAAGCCAGAATTGCAGGAGGAAACCGGTTGGCATCCTCGGGAAAAAGTTGCGGCAGCAAAGTCACACCCCGGAGTATTTATGAATCGACGATCAAACCTTGTAAGTATAGCGCGAAGCGGGATTTTGAGCCTTTTTGCCTGAAGAGACCGCGGCGTCTGGGCCTGTTCGTCCCGCCATGATTCAGGGGAAAACCCGCTCACGACGCGCTCAATGATAAGCTGACGAAAAGCCCCGCAAGACCCGTTTCCATTGTCAAAATTCAGGACTGCATTACACATGACCAGCCAACTCGACGCTCTGCGCCAACACACCACCGTCGTGGCCGACACCGGT
>JBAZPE010000240.1:0-4737 GCA_041648375.1 Burkholderiaceae bacterium
CCCTGCGCCCGTGGTGATGTTCGAATCGCCGCATCGGGTGGCCGCAGCGCTGGAAGATATGCGCAAAGTCTGCGGCGACGCGCGCGAAGTGACGGTGGCGCGCGAACTGACCAAGCGCTTCGAGGCCATTGACACCTTCGCGCTGGGCCACGCGCGCGCCTGGCTTGCCGATGACGCCCACCGCGAACAGGGCGAGTTCGTACTCATTCTGCATGCACCGCCCGCAAAAGTGGACACGGGCATCCCTGAAGAGGCCATGACATGGCTGGCCGCCCTGGTGGAGACCGTATCGGTACGTGATGCGGCGCGTGTGGTCGCCAAGGTGACCGGCCTGCCACGCGACCAGTTGTACGAGCAGGCGCTGGCGCTGAAGGCGGCGCGTACTGACGAGGCGTGACCCGCGCCGCAGCGCAGACTGCGGCACGGCCACCCGTGCAACACCCTACTGGGCAGCGATCGCGGGCATGATGCCCACGCGGTGATAGATGTCCTGAGCGGCCTGCACTGCCGCGTCGCGGCTTGGGTAAGGGCCTACCTTCACGCGGTAGAGCCCGCCGCCCGGATCCGCGCTGGTATGCACCTGTTGCGCGCTCACCTGCTGCTGAACGCGGCCGGCCAGCGCCTGAGCATTGGCGGGCTGACTGAATGCGCCCAGCTGAAGGAAAACCCCGGAGCCGGGTGCCCCCGAGGTCGCTTGCGGCAACGGCATGGGCGAGGAGGCCGGCGGGTCGGCCGCCGGTGGGGGCGCAGAGATGACGGTGGGCAAGGGCCGCACGACGTCTTCAATTTGCGACGCGCTGGACGCCTGTGCAATGGGATAGGCATCGATATCGGGTGCCGGCGCGTTGGCCGGTCCCACGCCCCGACGGATGTCGTCGTGGGTAATTTTCTCAATGACGACTTCGCCGCTGCCCGGCCCGATCAAGCCAAGCTTGTGGGCGGCCACGTAGGACAGATCAATAATGCGATCCGAATGGAAAGGGCCTCGATCGTTCACACGCAGCACCACCGTGCGCCCGTTCACCATGCTGGTGACACGCACATAGCTGGGGATGGGCAAGGTGGTGTGCGCGGCAGTCATGGCGTACATGTCATAGCGTTCGCCATTGGCAGTCGAATTGCCATGAAATTTCTTGCCGTACCAGGATGCCCGGCCGCGCATTTTGTAGGGCTGGCCGGTCGTGTCAGGCACATAGCGCTTGCCGAACACCGCGTAGGGCTTCATGTTGCCCGGGGCATAGGGCTCGATGCGGGGGACGGCGTCGGGAATGGCGTCCAGATTCGAGGGGGGATTGGCGTCGGGGCCGTCATCCTTGTAGTAACCACCCCCGCGTTTGGACGAGCCGCTGGAGCCGCAGCCGGCCACCGTGATGGCGACCACCACGATCACCGCGCAATGCGCAGCCTGGCGCCAGGCCCCGCGCATGATCAGGACTCGACCGGCGGTTGCCGGCGATGCCGCACGAGCAGTGCATGGTCAGGGGAGAAACGCTTGGCCAGTTCTTCAACGACGTAAACGGACCGGTGCTGTCCACCTGTGCAACCAATGCCAATCGTCAGATAGCTGCGTGTATCAAGCGTATAGCGTGGCAGCCATTTGAGAACGAATCGTTCGATGTCGTCGATCATCTCGCGCACATCGTCGAATCCCGCAAGCCATTCGGCTACAGGCGCATCGCACCCGGTCAGATCACGCAACTTGGGATCGTAGTGTGGGTTGGGCAGGCATCGAACATCAAAGACGAGATCGGCGTCACGCGGCACGCCACGTTTGTAGGCGAATGACTCAAAGGTCAGCACCAATTCAGGGCGATCGCCCTGGATCAGATCGCGAATCCAGGCGCGCAATTGACCGGGCGTGAGGTCCGAGGTGTCGATGACGTGCTCGCGATCGCGTAACGAGGCCAGCATGTCACGTTCCAGCGCGATGCAGTCGGACAGCGACGCGGGCTTGCCCATCAGTCGCAGTCGGTCGGTCAGGGGATGGCGGCGACGCGATTCCGAATAGCGCTGAACCAGGGTGTTGTCGCCCGCATCCAGAAAGACGACGCGAAGGTTGGTGCCCGCCGCCCGGCTGGCCGCAATCACGGCAGGCAGCTCGGCCAGTTCACCGGGCGTGCGCACATCGATGGCCGCTGCAACCCGCTGCATGACGGGATCGACCTGCGCATGATGGATGAACTCAGCCAGAAAACGCACGGGCAGGTTGTCGACACAGGTGTAGCCAGTGTCTTCCAACATGCGTATGGCAACGGATTTGCCGGATCCGGAAATGCCGGTGATAAGAACGACGCTCAACATACCGATGATTGTGGCACAAGTTGCCTATCGACTGTTTTGCAGAATGGCGTTCGCCTGGCGCTCCATGAATTCACCCAGGGTATCGATGCCTCGCAACTTCAATATGGTATTGCGTACCGCGGCTTCAACCAGCACGGCCAGGTTGCGTCCTGCAGCCACTTGCAGCATGACCTTTCGTATTGGCAAGCCGAGCATGTCTTGCGTGATGTCCTGCAGAGGCAGGCGCTCGAACTTGTCCTGCGCCGTGGCGCGCACCAGATGTACGATCAGCTTCAGACGCATCTTGCGGCGAACCGAGGTCTCGCCGAAGATGGTGCGGATGTCCAGCAGTCCCAGTCCACGCACCTCCAGCAGGTTCTGCAGCAGATGCGGGCAGTGACCTTCGACGACATTGGGAGCGGTGCGTGAGAGTTCGACGGCATCGTCAGCGACCAGACCGTGACCGCGCGAAATCAATTCCAGCGCCAGTTCACTTTTGCCCAGCCCGGACTCACCCGTAATCAGCACCCCCACACCCAGCACATCCATGAACACGCCATGCACGGTGGTGACCGGGGCGAGTTTCTTGCCGAGATAGATGCGCAGCAGGTCGATCAGCTGTGCCGCCGGCACCGAGGTCGACATCAGGGGCACGTGGTGCTGGTCGCACTGGTCGATGAGGTCCTGCGGGGGCGCCAGATTGTCGCCCAGCAGAATGGCCGGCACACCGCCGATCAGCAGCTCATCCATGTGGTGCATGCGCCGACGCGTGTCGATGCGGGTGTAGTAGTCGAGTTCGACCTGGCCGAAGACCTGGATGCGAGAGGGGTGGATGAGGTTAAGGTGGCCGACCAGATCGGCCGCCGCCATGCCGTCATCCGGGATGTGGCGATCGGCGGCATCGTGTCCGGCGATCCAGGTTAACGGAATGGTTTCGGCATTGTCGTTGACCAGATCCTGGACAGTCAGCATATCGATCCCTAAAGTTCGCCAGTCGTGAGCATGCGGTGCACGGCGGCCGGGTCGGTCTCGGTCGTCAGTGCCTGGCGCAGCGGTTTGTTCGACATCAGTTGTGCCAGCTCGGCCAGAATGTCCAGATGCTGCTGCGTGGCGGTCTCGGGGACCAGCAGGAACAGCAGCAGGGTGACCGGCTGGCTGTCCGGCGCGTCGAACGAGACGGGTTGGGCCAATCGTATGAATGCGGCCAGAGGTTGATCCAACCCCTTGACCCGACCATGTGGCACGGCAACGCCCTGGCCAAGTGCGGTCGAGCCCAGACGCTCACGTGCGAAGAGGCTATCAAACACGATGGCGCGAGTCAGGCCATGGTGGTTTTCGAAAAGCAGGCCAGCTTGCTCGAATGCTCGCTTCTTGCTGGTCGCAGCGAGATCAAGCACGACATTGCTGGCAGGCAGAATGCGCGACAGATGGTTCATGCCGGGAATTATAGTGGTTTATGACGCAACGCAAGAGAGGAGGTTGATTCCGATGCCAATTTGCGGACTATCGCAGCCTGGCACCGGGTCTTGCGTAACGTTAAGAGGTGTTTAGCTCTGCCTGAAAGGCAGCACCGGATAGGCCGTTACAGCGTAGCGGCAATCTGCCGCTTTGCGGGCTGTGCCGCATGGTTTTGCACTTTGTCCTTGTACTTGATGACCTGTCTGTCGACCTTGTCTGCCAGTGCATCGATGGCAGCGTAGAGATTTTCGTCCAGCGCTTCGCAATGAATATCCTTGCCGCTTAGACGCATCGTGATTTCGGCCTTGTGCCGAAGAGGTTCGACTGACAGCATGACCTGGGTGTCGATAACGTGATCAAAATGCCGTAGCACTCTGGCCAGTTTGTTCATGACGTATTCCCGGATGGACGGGGTGACATCGAGGTGTCGACCGCAAATGCTCAGGTTCATAGTAGTGCTCTCCCTTCAAGAAAGAAAAGTGCGCCAGGGCGCGTTGGAAACGTAAGGCAATACTCCTGTCATGAAAGTGTGAGTCTCAAGTGTATAGCGTTCGCCAAACAAAACAAGCCCCCCTGAACCCGGGGGTAGAGGGGGGCTGAATATGAATAATTTCAACAGCTTGCAACGGATGGGAATCTGTCTGAACGAGAGCTGCCGCCACTAGGCGAGGCGAGCCTGCACGCCACGCAGGCTGGGGTATTACATGCGGAAGTGTTCGCCCAGATACACACGGCGCACGGCCGGGTCGCCGACGATCTCGTCAGGGTGGCCGTGGGTCAGGACGCGGCCTTCGCTGATGATGAAAGCGCGGTCGCAGATGCCCAGCGTTTCGCGCACGTTGTGGTCGGTGATCAGCACGCCGATGTTGCGACTTTTCAGGAACCGCACGATCCGCTGGATCTCGATCACCGCGATCGGGTCCACACCTGCGAAAGGCTCGTCGAGCAGGATGAACCGGGGGCGGGTTGCCAGCGCCCGCGCGATTTCCACACGCCGGC